>JAUIFT010000064.1 GCA_030430345.1 Calditrichia bacterium
CGGCTCTTCACCTGGCAGAACCAATTTTAATCCTTTATCCAAATCAATTACGGTACAAACCAGAAAAAAGACTAGTAAAAGGAAAGCAATGTCTGCCATTGAAGATGTCGGAATTTCAATCCCTGATGCGGCTATTTTTCTTTTAGTCGTCATAGGCTACTCCTTTGACTGCGGTGTTAAAAGAAAAATGGATCGCGCATACTAAAAAGGTTATCGAGGATTAACCTCTCATATCAATCAGTGTATCAACCAGCTCAGCAGATGCTTCTTCCATATCGATGATCAAACGGTCGATGCGGGAAGTTGCCATGTTAAAGAACAGCTGAACAGTCATTGCCACAATCAAACCAAAAAGTGTGGTCAACAATGCCTGAGAGATACCACCGGCTACAACTGCAGGGGAAATATTGTTTTCACGCTCAATCGCGTTAAATGCTTCAACCATGCCCCATACCGTTCCGGTAAAGCCTAAAAGAGGCGCGATAACGATGATAAAACCTAACCAAATCATGCCTCTTTCCAGGAATGCCATTTCAATAGAAGCAGCATTGGTGATTGCTTTTTCAGCACTATCTACACCATCTTTCGCACGGCTTAAGCCAGCATGAACGATAGATGCAACAGGTCCTCTGGTGTTTTCACATTCTTCAAGCGCTTTGTTTACACCACCGTCTTTAAGGGCAGTACGTACGTTTACCATGAACTTACGGGTGTTAACACTCGCGCGGAATAACAGGAAGAGTTTAGCAATACCAATCGCCAAACCAATAATCCACATGATAAGAATGGGATGCATGAACCCACCGCCTTTGATATACAACTCAACCATAAGTTAGAGCCTCCTCGCTTCTGTTAGTATATAAATTTCCAATGTTTGGCAAATATTACGGATAATGAATTATAAAGTCAATATCTTTTTTGATGCTTTTGGCAAATATTGTGCTTCAAATCAATTATTATTCTACAATTAGCGCATCTGCTTACCGGCACTGTGTCAGGGGGAAAATGGAATTTGTGAAAAAAATCCGAAAACCGTCAGACACAAAAAAATGCGTATATTTTACTAAAGAAAAATATACGCATTTTTAAAACGATAACCTATAGTTCCATATTTACTGCTTCAATACAAAAGACCTTTCTCCGGAACAGCCGGGCGGGATGATCACGGTTGAACCTGGGCAAGCTCCCGCGCTTGCTCAAATGAATCCAATGCCCGCAGGAATTGTGTGTCATAATCGAGCATAATATAGTAATAACCATCATTTTCCCAGAATTTTCGGGCGATTTCCCCTTTAATGCGGCTCTGTAAATAACGGTCATCTTTTTCAAACAACCCATTCTCGATTTTAACGCCTTTGCGGATACACAATTTTTTAAAAGCAGTCATCATTTCGCGATTAACCCGGAAGGTTTTACGGAATGATGCCAGACTGCTCTTCAATTCAGGATGCCGGTTCGCATAATCATTGGCATATTCAAAAAACAGGCGATGTTTCAATATCTCATTTACCAGCTTCGGCGCCTGTGATTTATGGGCATTCCTAATCTGAATATCAGGCTGTATACCTCCCCCGCCATAAACCGGCCGGCCTTTTGCTGTGTAAAACAGTGGGCGATCGGTAATGCTGTCCTGCGTGGCGGTCCAGGCAGAGTCGCTGATCTCTTCATAATATTCTTCGACCTCTTTCCCCTTGTAATCCCGTTGAATGCATCGTCCTGACGGGGTATAATATTTGGCGGTGGTGATGCGAACAGCGGAACCGTCATTGAGCATAAATTCCTTTTGCACCAGCCCTTTCCCAAAGCTGTTTTCCCCGACAATCATTCCCCGGTCATAATCCTGAATCGCACCGGCGACGATTTCCGCAGCGGAGGCGGAACCACGATTGATCAAAACAACCAGATCGCAATCCCGGGGCGTTTTTCGGCCGAACTGATCGGCGAAGTAGTCTTCCGCGCCATCAGAGTACTGCCCTTCCCGCCCTTTGGTGTAAACGATTTTTTTGTGTCCGGAAATAAATTTTCCGGCCATCTTAACTGCTTCATAAAGATAGCCACCGGAATTCCAGCGCAAATCCAGCACTAGCCGTTTCATGTTCTGCTTTTCCAATTCAAGCAGGCGCTCTTCCACTTCTTTCGCGGTGATCATCGCAAAACGGTTGACGGCGATATACCCGGTGCTGTCATCCACCATAAAACTGGCGGTAATTGTTGAAATCGGCACTTCATCCCGGACAATCGTAAAGGGCAGTTCTTCCTCGACGCCGGTTCGCTGGATCATCACATCTACGGAAGTGCCTTTCGGCCCTTTTAATTTTTTCGGGACATCATCACTGCTGATGCCGATGGCGGATTCTCCATTAATTTTCACAATACGGTCTCCGGCGATAATGCCAAGCCGATAGGCCGGCGAACCGGGAATTGGCGATATCACGGTTATGTAACCGTCCAGCACATCGAACTGAATCCCAATCCCTTCGTATTTTCCGGCAAAATTCTCTTTATTCCCTTTTACCTTTTCCGCGGGTATATACACCGAATGCGGATCCAGTTTTTCCAGCATGCCATTGATCGCCCCTTCCATGGCTTCATCCCAGTCAATATCTTCCACGTAATGCCGGTCGACCAGGCGGGAAATATCTTCCAGCTTGTTCACTTGCTGTTGTGCACTGTTGCGCATATCTGCAAACACTGCGTGGGTCAACACAAAACCAACAGCGCTGCAAAGTACAATTGCAATCACAAAAACTGCGGAGTTTCGTGATCTAAACATATAGAATTACCTCCAAATCATAGAATTCCGAAAAAACGGTCAATCGGGAAAAGTTGGCGATTTAGAAACTTTCGCGCAAATTTTATTGCTTATTCAAGGTTATTTAAATCCTGCTCAAACTGTTCCCATTGTTTTAACTTACGGCGATTACGCAGCTTGGTAACCGCGAATGCCGCGATAAAAATAACCACCATGCTGAACCAGACTAAATTTTCGGTATTAAAGAGGAACAGCCAGCGATAATCATTTTCAATGCTATTCAGCCATTTCAGTTCCAGCCCGAAAGCGTCCGTATTGATGTATTGCGCTAAAGCAGCATCCCAACCGGCGGCGGCCACTTTTTGATGAAATTGCTGCCAGCGTTCTCGATTCTGCAGCTGCTCCTGTAGAAAGAGCACAGCGGAAAGGCTTTGCTGATAGGCCAATTCTGCTTGCTGCCGCGGAAAGTTACTGAGATCTTCCACATCTTCAAAGGGTACTATGCTCCCGGTATGTAAAGCGTTTGAGAGACGGACCGCCGTTAGAATATCGATTCTTTCTCCGCTGAGAAATTTCGCCAATCCTTCATTATACCAGAGCGGCATTTGTTGATGAGAGAATTTCTCATCAAAATAGAAATGAGACATTTCGTGCAGCAGGTCCTTTTCCAGGCTCAGGGAACTGCCGGCCCAGGAAGGACTTTTCAAAACAATCATTTTCCGCGCAGGTATATAAACGGCAGCAGCCCAATGGGGAATCTGCCGATGATATCGAATGAAGGCCTGCTGGGAACGAGCGATCATAACCCGCACCTTGCTTTTTGGCCTGAGCTGATAAAAATCATCCAGTTTGAGTGAGAACCTTTCCAACCGTTCCCGAATCCAGCGGACATTTTCTAAATCACTCTTATTATATGCTATCGTATAATTTCGAAAATTCATTACCTCTAAATCGTTTTGCCCCCATATTTTTTCCGGCTGAAGCGCTGTGGAAGCTGCCAGATAGAAAATCAGCGAGGTAATGCAGTAGCGAACAAAACAGGACATAATTATTATTTAATACCGAAAACACTTGCTTTGCAAGCAATATTATCCCGGTTAAAAGATGTTGTTTAAATTGGAGATAGTAACAGGAGATTTTTTCATTTTTCCGGAAAACAAAAACGCCTTTGGAAAGCGCTTCCAAAGGCGTCGTAAATTCTGTGGGTGTACCAATACCGATTAGAGCTGTTTTTGAACATGCTGAACAACCAGGTTAATGATTGCTTTTAAAGAATCAAAAACACCGGTGCCCTTAATTGCCACAGATTCAAAATGGGGCACGTTAAAAAAGTTCAGCTTCTTTTGCAGCATATCCACGGATTCAGTATTTGGCAGATCGCGCTTGTTGTACTGAATCACCCAGGGGAAAGTTTCCAGGGAATGGCCCATTGCCATCAGGTTGTTTTCCAGATCGAGCAATGTTTCGATATTCCCTTCCATCCGGTCTTTCTGGGAATCGGCAACGAATACGATGCCGTCTACACCGTTGAGAATAATTTTCCGGCTGGACGCATAATATACCTGTCCGGGTACGGTGTACAGGTTGAATTTCGGTTTCTTACCTTTAATACGGCCGACTTCAATCTGCATAAAGTCGAAGAAGATCGTTCGGTCTTCCTTGGTCTTCAACGTTACCAGTTCCCCGGTAAGCGATGGATCCAGCTTGGAGTGAATGTATTCCAGGTTGGTTGTTTTCCCGCACATGCCGGGACCGTAATAAACGATCTTAAGGTTGATTTCTTGTAATGCCCAATTGATAAACATAGACTTCTTGCCTCATATTAAAAAATTTATGCCGGAAAATCATTTACTTCCGGATACCGCTATAGCTATCTACAGTTATTTAAAAGATTCATCCAACATATCGCCGAGCATACTGCTAAAATCCTGATCAAGAATCTGACCGGCATCGTCTCCAGCTTCGGAAGTCTTGAAAACATTTAAAAGATTCTGAATTGCCTTCTTGGTATAAATCCTTACTAAACCTAAAGTTACGCTAACATCAAAAACAACAACCAGGAAGAAATTATCACCGACATTGGATAAATAAACATTCCGTTTTTCACCTTCATGGAACAGTAACTTAAATTTTGCATCTTCTCCCACTAATTTCGCCATCTCCGAGGTCGCAGCAAAGTCACTGGCAGCCAGTGCAGACAAAATCGCGGTATTGATCTCATCCGTATTCCCTCGTTGGGTAATTAACTGCCCGCTGATGTCGGCCAACAAAATTGTCGAAGCTTTTGTTTTTGCTGCCAGCTCCGTCAGGATTTTGGTGATCTCATCAAATTGCTTCGCAGTTAAAATAATTTGACGGCTGCCATCCTTTAACTTCTTTACTTGTACCATGCTTAGAGTCTCCCTCTAATGATTTTAGAAACGTCCCATCGTGGACCGAGTTTTTAATCTGTCTAAACTTGTTTTTAAGCTTTCCCGCATGCGGTCAATTGCGGCTGCGAGAATATTCAATTCATTTTTGATATTGAGGTTAATCGGCGTATTAAAATTACCGAGACTGATCTCTTTTGCAGCATTTGCCAAATGTAGCACGGGACGGGTAATTTGTACCGTGATGACCATCAAAGCAACCAGAATTGCTGCCAGCGTGCCGATAGCGACAACAATACCAATATAGAGGAGTGTTTCCTGAATCTGCTCGTCAACAAACGACTTCTTTAAGCCAACCCGGACAAATCCCAGCAATCCTTCCTCTATCGGTAGAATCACGTCATAAATATCGTTACCGCCGATTTGCAGGAGTTCGTTGGAGAATCCTTCCACCTCGGATGTTTCGAACTTTTGATAGACCGTATTGTCGGTCAATTCCAGCGGAATATTGCCATTATAAGAATCCGTCACAACATTATATTCCGGGTCGATAATAATAATGTATTCATTGCTGAGCGTATAACGAAATTTTTCCGAGATTTTTTTCAGACCAATTTTGTCATTGTCGATCATTTTTTCCGCTGCCAGCTCAGCAATGCTGCTGGCAACAATTTGTCCCTGTTTTACCAGTGATTCCGTGAGAATCTTCTGCAAAAAATGTGACGTTACAAAGATGATCACGCCGGAAAAAATCACCGCACCGATCAATATGTAGAGACTAATCTTAACTCTTAAGTTGTTCAACATACTATTTGAATTTGCCATCAAACCAATCCCTTAATTTTACTTAGCATTTGTTTTTGGAACTCATATCGCTTTTCTGCACTGGTTATTTCCAGGCTAAGCAGTTCCACGAGTAAAGCCACCAGCTTCGTTTCCAAATTTTTCCGGTTCCGCTTCAGTTCCGTTAGTGTATCTTCGATCAGAATTGAAGATACCGGGCCGACGAATACTGTAAACGCATACTCAATTTCATCCAGCAACGCTTCCGGCGCATATGGATCTTTTTCCGGAAGGCCAACCAATTCCAGCAGTCCTTCTTCCATCAGGCGATTAAACATCACCAGCGTTTCGGTTGGATTCAGAGAAAGGGTTTCGCCGATTTTCCCCACGGACTTTTCCCCATTCAACTGGGTAACAATTGCCCATTCCATCGATTTCAATTTCACTTCCGAAGGCGATCTTCGCTGACTGAGCTTAAAGATCATATCCTCGTGAATTTTAAACTGCTCCGTCGTCATCGCCTCCCTCGAGGATATTTTCCAACATTATTTTCTCCACATCATCCAGTGTAGACGATTTTATCTGATAAAATTTTTGATCCGGCAGTTTTTTCAGGAGTCTTCGCACTTTTCGGATGTTGTGAAATTCCTGCAAGTTCACATTTAAGGCCAGGCGAATCAGCGAAACTTCCACAGAGAGCCGGGCGATGACAACGATAGAAAACTTCTCCTGACTTTTAGCATAAACCAGACCGCGGTCAAATGGCATAACGATTTCTTCCATATCGTAATCCAGATGTTCGATCAGCCCGAATACATGCATAAAGGTCTCGCCCAATTCGCTGAACACCGTCAGGTTATATTTCGGTAACGCCCAGGAATCGACAATATTGTTTTGGTTGTCAAAGATCACCACAGCTTCGATGCCGGCGATCCCGGTTAAATCGCTAAAGTATTGCTGCACCATTATATCAGCCCTCTGAATATCTGCACGATCAGCTTTTCCGTGTTCACCTGCTCGACAGGAATATCATGCTTTTCGGCTATTTTAACCGCAGCGGCGATAATTTCCTGAATCTTTAATTTTTTGAAACGTCTGGCAGGTGCCATTTGTAATGCTTTATGAAGCACCATGGCAATTCCCTGCCGGAAAGTGCGGTGATGAACAATCCGTTTGATCTCAAAAAATGACTCGTTGATTTCCACATCGCCATTCTCAACATGTAACAATGGATAGTGGTCAGCCACTTCTGCACAAATCTTCCGGACATCCTGATAGAACTTGTTTCTTTTTAACTGTTCAACCATCAGCTGGTTGATATAATCGAAGATTTCTCCCCAGAATGTGATATATTTCTGGTGCTGCCAGGGAATAATAAACGCCTGATCTTCCACGATCGAGACCGGTTCCGCGACCCGATGCACTTTCACATCCGGCTGGAAGAACTCCCCGATTTCCGAAAATTTTTGAATAACCGGCTCACCATTAACCACCTTGCCACTATTGGACATAATCACCGCTTCAACCGGCGTGCCTTCCAGGTAGTAGACGGTACCGGCCCCTTTTTTCCGGCTAAACTGGAAGTCGACATAGCCGGTGACGGACTCCCGTTCGAGCAGATCGAAAACCTGTCCGAGTGAATAGTTCGCCAGGGAGCCATCCTCCTTGTAACCGGAAGACTGGAATGCGTATCCCAAGGCAATGGCAATTTCATTTGGCAACTCATGCACTTCGATACTGCCCTCTTGTTCCTGTGACCGTTTCAAAATTCTCAATACTGCCTGTTCGCCGGTAAGATAGACGTCCTTTTCCGAGGAATATGCCTCGATCATTCGTCCGGTATCCAATACCAGCACACCTTCGTATTCCCAAAAATTCAGCTTGATGTAACCGCTAAACCGGTTCTCCCCCAAATCTTGCAACAGCTGATCAAATTTTGTAAACGAGGTGCTGAGATTTTTATGCTTTTCAACCCCATTCGGCAGCAGCAAAACAACTCCCTGGTCCTATTTCATTGAATTTACTTGTTTTAAAATCTTCTTGACCATTTTTGAAAACTCCGGCGTAATTACCCGCAAACTGGTTTCAACCACGATCAGGTTGGGCCGGTGTTCGAAGACAAAGATATATCCTTCCTTGGAGCGCAACATGATATGTTCGAAAACATCGGAGTAGAAAAGATTGAGCATCTTTTTCAGTTTATACCAGACAAATGTCAAAGACAACGGATGGACTTCATCATCGATTTTGCCTTCGAGGATTTGTCCATTGTAGTTTAGTACAAATACATTACGAACATTTTTAAGGCCGGAAATCATGCTGAACAGTTGCCGGGGAATCGGTGTGCTGACGACCTTTTTTTCATCCAGTAACCGCAGGCCTTCCAGCACGACTGAATTCCAGGGCAGCGTAATCGTTTGGGTTGGCGATTCCAGACCCGCCTCCACCTTAAACTCTCCGTCATTCAGTGCCAGCATTTCATGAACCGCCCGTTCTCCAACGAAGGGTCCGTATTCAGCATGGACAATGGCGCCATTTGTAAAAAAAATCGCACCGCCCGAATCATTGCTATGAACGGTTACTTTGGCAACATTACGTTCAATGCAATTGATCTGAATAATATTCGCAAGCTTTAAATCTTTTAAATTTCCAACCAGCGCCATACTCTACTCTAACATTTTAATGACCAAGCTTTTGACATCGTGGATGTCAAACGGTTTTTCGATGTAATCATCCGCTCCCAAATTAAACGCGGCAGCTTTCTTTTCCGGAGATCCGTATGCAGTTATCACGATTACCTGAGTATCAGATGATTTTCCTTTTATCAACTTCAAGAGTGCCAGTCCATCCATTCCCGGCATAGATATATCGGTTAT
>JAUIFT010000805.1 GCA_030430345.1 Calditrichia bacterium
GTCTTTCATTTGATCATTGAATAAATCGCTGCCCGGCTCGCTGGGTTCGCCAATCTCATCGCTGCCTTTTTCCGCATCGTGAAAAGGATAACCGCTGGTTCGGCCAAGTTTGTCATTCCATTCGCGATGGGAAATTTTATTCAGCAGGCAGTTGATGATGCGGTAGCGGCTATCAATGGTAAGTCCCTGCGCTTCCTTGCCGGCCTTGTCGTAAAACCAGTCAATCTCATCCTGGCAATAGCGGGAGTTCATGTGGCCGACAGAGTTCAAGCAGATAAAAATAGCGGAGTCGTTGATGGCGTTCTGAATCTTCTCATCAAACAATTCGCCGCGTTCCATGTCTTCATCATCCCGCCAGATATCGACGAGGTTCGCACGACCGAACCGCTTCGCCAGCCGTACTTCCAGATGCTCATGAAAACGGGTGACCCAGCCCTTCTCCCGGGAAGCTGTCAGGTTGTCGACATGCGCATAACTAATGAAGATGTCATGTTTGAAGCCAGGTACAAACGATTTTCCGCTCATTACCACTCAGATGTTATCAAATTCGGTTAGGCTTAGACTGGCATAAAAAGAGAGAATTTAACGAATTACCAATCTTACGGAATTTAGCTAAAGGAGAATGAAAAAACAATAGCATTCAACCGATCATTTAAATAAAGGAATAAGCAAATTTACATTGATTTGCATCACAGAAATTTGATTGTTAAAATGATTGTAGTATATTGGCTGCGAAAAAAAATAGTAGAAGAAAATTATCTCCACAAAATGGCTTATGAGGTATAATGGCGTATACTGTTAAAAGCCTGGAAGCACACCTGGACGCAACGCAATCTCCGAAAAGAATACTCACCCTGGATGGGGGAGGCGTGCGTGGCATGCTGACTTTATCCTATCTAAAAAAAATCGAAGACATATTGCGGGAGCGGCATGGCGGTGATGAGAATTTTCGTCTCAGCGATTATTTTGATTTAATAGCTGGCACTTCCACCGGGGCAATTATAGCCAGCACCCTGGCGATGGGCAATTCCGTCTCTTTTATTCAGCGGAAATACCGTGAGTTAGCTTCAAATGTTTTTAAGGCACATTGGAGCCGGCTGGGCATTTTTCGGGCGCGATATGATTCGAAAGCGCTGGAAGCAGCCCTGAAAGATCTTTCCGTGCTGGGGCCGGACACAACCATGGGAAGCCCGGCCATAAAAACCGGCTTGCTGATCATCGTTAAAAGGATGGACACCAATAGCACCTGGACATTAAACAACAATCCCAGCGGCAAGTATTTTAATCGCCGTCCCGGCGGCACGTCGATTCCCAATGCAGACTTTCCACTTTGGCGGGTGGTTCGTTCCAGCACCGCCGCGCCATTCTATTTTAAACCGGAATCTTTTACGGTGGCAACTTCTAATGAGTTTAAGCCGGTGGCCGGCGATTTTGTCGATGGGGGCGTCAGCACTGCCAACAATCCGGCCTTAAAAGCTTTTCAACTGGTGACCATGAAAGGGTATAACTTGAATTGGCCGACCGGCGCCCGGAAAATGCTGCTCGTATCTGTAGGGACCGGCCATCGCTCAAAAGGGGAGCGCATCTCCGGCCTTTACATGAAGAACACCCTGAAAGCATTAATTTCCATCATGGCAGA
>JAUIFT010000065.1 GCA_030430345.1 Calditrichia bacterium
GTCAGGAGAGGTATCTATAGCGTTAAGTGCTGAGACTAAATCTTTAAGTGTAGTCTTCTTCTCAACTAGGAATAAACGGCCGGGTTTAGCATTGGCATCACCTGCTTCTCCAACTTGTAAGACAAGATCACCGTGACTTCATCAATAAACTCAGTAATTCCTTTGACTAATGCGTGAGAGAGTCTCTCGTTGACTGGAAGTTTTCTCCACTCCAGATTTTTCGTTTTCTCTTTTTTGCGATATGACCTTTTCCAGGAAACAATTGTTGGCTAAGGTGGATTGAACAGTTAGCGATTTTTTATTGAAATCCATTTGTATAAATAACCCTTTGCGAACCATCAGTTTCCGACAACGAGGTCACCATGAAACCTACCCGGATCATTTTAACATTACTCTTACTTGCTTCTATATTTCCGGCAATTGCTCAACAGCAAGAAGAAGGGCCGGACAGCGCAGCAGTACTGGCCGAATATGCCAAAGTTGAAGCATCCTTTGAAAAAGTAGTGCAGAAATATGTCGACTTCTTTCAGGTAAAGCAAAAACTGGTATACAAGGAAGCAAATAAAAAAAGCAAGAGCGGTTCTGCCAGCTATATCATTGAATACACTTGCCAGGAGATTAATTACGGCCTGAACAATACCAATAACACCATTACGCCCTACGAAGCCTTCGTTTTGCTGGAGATCAAAATTATGACCAATCAACCTTGCGGGAAGGTGCCCGGCACCATCCTTATGGGTCCATCGGCAGGCTGGGCGTCCGTGCAGGAAGCGCTTGCGAATGATAAATCCACTTGCTTTCGCACCCAGGTAAAAGTGGCTCCCTACCAGGTGCAAATCAATTTTGACTATAAAGATGGGCAGTGGGTGTTTAAAGATGTCCGGAAAGCGAATACCCGTCAGCGGGACCTGCCCCTGGCGGCAGTATTGGGGAAAGTGGTTTCGCCGGCCCAGGAAATTCAGGAGCCGGATGGTATCGATTACAATCAGAAATGGTTAGTTTTGCTCGGAAAATAAAATTCACATAGAGATTAGTTTGTACTACACTTTTTAACCATTTATAAAAAGTTTACAATAAGAACCTGCTATAACATTTACTTATAATTCTCAGACAGCGCATCGCGGCATTTTTCCAGCAATTTAATTGTTGCATGAATGCCCTCTTTTTCACCCAGTTTACTGCCTTCATATTCAATCCCGACATAACCGCGATAGCCGGCATCAAGGACAATTTTCATCATTCGCATGAAGTCTGTGGTTATATTGTCACCCGCTTCATTAAAATCATGAGACTTTGCACTCACCGCTTTCGCATACGGCATTAGCTCCGTAACTCCTTTATAACGATCATACCATTCATCCCCCTGAATGCGGAAGTTACCAAAGTCCGGCAACGTACCGCAACGTGGATGATCGGCCAACTTCATTACACCAGCCAGCCAGGAACCATTGCTGGAAAGTCCGCCATGATTTTCCACAATCACATTCAACCCCTGGGAATCGCCATATTCGCTCAGTTTGCGCAATCCATCGGCAGCCAATTTCATTTGCTCATCGAAACTGCCTTCGCTGGCAGCGTTTACGCGAATGGAATGACAGCCTAGATATTTCGCGGCATCCACCCATTTGTGATGATTATTAACCGCTTCCTGGCGTTTCTTTTCATCCGGATCCCCAAGCCTACCTTCCCGGTCGCACATAATGAGCAAACTAGCTACCCCTTCCCCATCGGCGCGGGTTTTCATCTCCTTCAGGTAAGCCATATCCGTCGCTTTATCCATAAACATCTGGTTGACATATTCAATGGCATCCAAACCAAATTCCTGCCGGGTTACCTTGGCAAAATCGAGGTGGTCAATCTTTCCGCCAAATATCGATTTATTTAGTGACCATTCTGCTAAAGAAATTTTAAACAAGGTTTTCTCCTCCGCGGCGGCAAATAGGGAATGATTAGACAGCAAGGCTAGTCCTCCCAATGAGTAACCCGTTAATTTAAGGAATTCACGACGATCCATAAGTTCTCCTGAATTTAGTTGTTAATGATTCACTCAGTGCCCGGAATATAAGAATTAGCGATGATTTATAGAAATGTATCAACGGTATTTCGAAAAAAAATCTTGCGTTTAAGGGAAGAGCGTTTTTTAATGCTGGCAGATTAGTTAAGCTGAAAACGGATAATTGTTATCGCGAATGTTCAAATACTACTATCCAGAATTTTCTCGATGGAAAGAGATTGCTCTATGGAACAAACCAAATATGATGTTATTATTATCGGTGCCGGCCCGGTGGGATTTTCCTGTGGAATAGAAGCACAAAAGCGGGGACTTTCTCACCTGCTCATCGACAAGGGTTGCCTGGTAAACTCAATTTATAATTTCCCCACCAATATGACCTTCTTTTCCACATCGGAGCGCCTGGAAATTGGCGATGTGCCCTTTATTGCCCACGGCTTTAAACCAAACCGAACCGAAGCATTGGAGTATTACCGGAGGGTAAAAGAAAAGTGGAATTTAAATGTACGTCAATATGAATTGGTGGAAAATGTTAGCGGCGGATTAGGCAATTTTACTGTTCATACCCGATTGGGGAAGTACTCATCCCGGGCAGTGATTATCGCCACCGGATTTTATGATAATCCGAATATGCTCAATGTTCCCGGTGAGGATTTAGCAAAAGTAAAGCATTATTTTGATGAGCCACATCCTTACGCCTACCATAAAATTGCCATTGTTGGCGCCGGCAACTCTGCCGTTGATGCTGCTTTGGAAACCTTCCGCCGCAGCGCCGATGTCACTATGATCGTGCGTGGTCCGGCGCTAAAACCTTCAGTGAAGTATTGGGTAAAGCCGGATATTGAAAATCGCTTGAAAGAAGAGGCCATCAAGGGTTATTTTAATGCGACGGTCGCGGAAATCCGGGAAACGGAAATAGATATTAACACCCCGAATGGGCAGATCACTATCAAAAATGATTTTGTGTTGGCGATGACCGGCTTTCGTCCGGAATATGATTTTCTTCGCCATCTTGGCGTCACGATAGATACCGATGAGTTTGAAACCCCAATTTATCATCCGGACACTTTTGAAACTGCCCGGAAAGGTGTATTTTTAGCAGGTGTGGTTTGCGGCGGTTTAAAAACCGGACGCTGGTTTATTGAAAATGCCCATGACCATGCCGTTCGGATATTTGATCGCCTGGATGTCTATTCCCGAATGGAATAAATAAATATCGCGGTATTTGGCATTTTTCTCTTTAGATTTAGTAAAAACAGCCGAAATTGAGAACGATATAACAGTCAATGTAAAAGAGAACGATTTCAGAACACTAAAAGGAGACAGCTATGCATCGGAAATTTTTGGTATTGATATTGATCGCAGCATTTATCCTCGCCTGTGGCGAAACCCAACAAACCGCCGAAGAAAACGCCCCGGAAACACCCAGCCAGGAAGAATTGGCATTAAATAAGGGAAACCCGGTAGGTAGCTACGGTGCGGCATTAGCCGATGACGCAATTCTTTCGATTGCTGATGTTTTGGCGAGTACACCGGCGAATGAAGGCGAAACCGTATTGGTAAAAGGCACTGTAACGGATGTTTGCCCAAAGCGCGGCTGCTGGATAGAAGTAGCAGATGCTTCCGGCGAGCAAATTCGCGTCAAAGTGAATGATGGTGAGATCGTCTTCCCCATCAGCGCGAAAGATCACCCGGTGACAGTTCAGGGTACCGTCGATAAGATTGAGCTGGATCATCAGCAGGCGATCAATTGGATGGCTCATCTTGCCGAAGAAAAGGGAGAAGCGTTTGACAGCAGTTCCGTCACAGGGCCAATGACAATCTGGCGCTTAAAAGGTCAGGGCGCGGAGATTTTCTAAGTTTCCGGTGACCTGCTAAGATTTCCCCCAAAGTAGCAGTAGCAATAGCAGATGGCATGTTTGAAAAGTGCCACTGCCCACTGCAACTGCTACTTTTTTTAATCCCTTTAAAAATCCTCAACCCTAAAATCATTCTCTATGAAAAGAACAATTAAATGGGGCCTTATTGGCTGCGGCGATGTTGCCGAACGTAAAGGGGGACCGGCACTCTATTCAGTTGAACATTCGCAACTGTGGGCGATAGCCAGCCGTCAATTATCCAAAGCGGAAGATTTCGCCGAACGCCACGGCGCGCAACGCGCTTATGATTCAGTAGAAGCACTTTTGGCAGATGCGTCTGTAGATACGATTTATATCGCCACGCCGGTGTTTTTACATGCATCATTAACCATAATGGCAGCGAACGCCGGTAAGCATGTGCTCTGTGAAAAGCCGATGGCGATGAATCCCGGCGAATGCCAGGGGATGATAGAGGCATGCCGCCGCAATGGCGTCTCCTTACAAATTGCTTATTATCGCCCGACTTATCCAAATATTCAGGAAATGAAGCGCTTACTGGAAAGCGGTGTCATCGGCGAACCGATACTGGCGGAAGTGCGTAACCATTCTACATTTCGCCCAACTCCCGGTAAAAACTGGAAAACCGATCTGCCTTACAGTGGCGGTGGTGTGCTTATGGATATTGGGTCGCATCGCCTGGATTTATTGCGCTATTTATTCGGAGATTTTCAGCGAATTAGTGGCCGGGCAGCCGCGCACATCGCCGGGATTTCCGTTGACAGCGCCTGTACTTTTCAAGCCGCATTTGCTAACCGTGTTCAGGCGACAGGTAGTATTTACTGGGGAATGCCAGCCCGTGCCGATAGCCTTGTTATTCATGGTAACAAAGGTATTCTGACTGCCCCCGACTTAAACAATGGGAAACTCATTCTCGAAACAAACCAAGGGCAGGAAGCCCTTCAACTGCCAATCCTGGCTTTCACCCATAACGGTATAGTAAAGAATTTTGTCGATCACTTAATTAACGAAACCCCCTTAATCTGCCCGGGGGCGGAGGGACTGAAGATAAATCAATATATGGCTGATCTTTATCAGCAAAGCGGAGTGTAAAATGCAAATTAAAGCTGTTTTGGAAAGCTGTCTGTATGGCCGTAACCTTGATGCGATGGCGCAATTTTATAGCAATATTCTTAAGCTGCAGCTTTTTTCCAAAGAACCCGGGCGCCATATATTCTACCGCTGTGGAAAAGGGATGTACCTGATATTTAATCCGGATATAACGAACCAACAGGATGCCGAGCTGCCGGCGCATGGTAATGCGGGCAATGGTCATCTGGCATTTGCGGTAGCGCCTGCCGACATCAGCACATGGCAGACGCATCTGGAAAAAAATCAGGTCGAAATTGAATTAATGAAAACCTGGCCCGGAGGTGGCATATCGCTCTACTTTCGGGACCCTGCCGGAAATAGCATCGAAATAACTTCAGCCGATATTTGGGGGATTCAGTAACATAAATTTTATCGTGCATTCAGCGATTTTTGTATTAAATTGGACGCCTGAATATTTAGCAGCAATTTGAATCAATACCATGAAATTAGTTTAAGCAAAATAAAGCGCAGTATTATAATTGGAGGATAATTAATGAAAAACGAATTTCTATTTACCTCGGAATCCGTTTCTGCCGGACATCCGGATAAAGTCTGTGATTGCGTCTCGGATACTATGGTCGATGCAATTTTCAGTCTGGAAGGCGACGTCACCCGCAATCGCGCCGCCATTGAAACCATGGTAACGAAAAACCTGACCGTTTTAAGCGGCGAGGTTTCCATCCCGGAAGATCAGTCGATCGATTACGTCGCACTGGCCCGCAAAGCAATTAAAGACATCGGATATGACAGACCGGAATTACAATTCGATCACAACTGTGAAATCATTAATAGAATCCACAAGCAGTCCCCGGAAATCGCAGTCGGGGTAGACGCCGGCGGTGCCGGAGACCAGGGCATGATGTTTGGCTATGCAACCAACGAAACACCGCAATACATGCCGCTGCCGATTATTATGTCTCACCTGATCGTTCGTGCAATGGATGAAGCCCGTCTCAATGGCGATGTTCCCTTCCTGCGCCCGGATGGTAAATCCCAGGTAACCGTGCGCTATGCAAATGGCAAACCGGTTGCCATCGAAAAAATTGTTGCCGCCGTTCCCCACAATCCGGACAAATCCAACGATGAAGTGCGGGAAGCAGTTTTTACCCGCTTAATCCAGCCAATCATCGATCATTTTGGCTTACCTTTTGATAAATCCCAAAGTAGCTACATTATGAACGGTACCGGTGTCTGGACCATCGGCGGTCCGGTTTCCGACGCTGGCCTTACCGGACGGAAAATCATTGTCGATACGTATGGCGGTATGGGCCGCCACGGTGGTGGCGCTTTCTCCGGGAAAGATCCTTCCAAGGTGGACCGCTCCGGCGCTTATGCCTCCCGCTATGTCGCTAAAAACCTCGTAGCTGCCGGCGTCGCAGATCGCCTGGAAATTCAGGTGGCTTACGTGATTGGGCATGCTGACCCGGTTTCCATCATGGTCGATACTTTTGGCACCGGCAAAGTTGCTGATAGCCGCATTACTGAGATTATTCGCAAGGTGTTTGACCTGCGCCCGGCGGGCATCATGCAGTCGCTTAATCTGCAATCTGCCGGCTACCGCTCAACTGCTGCCTACGGTCACTTTGGCCGCGATGAAGCCCGTTTTACCTGGGAAAAACTCGACAAAGTGGATGACATCAAATCCATGATGTAGTGGTTAATTAAATATTTCTTTCCAAAAGCGGAGGCAGGAATAACATTGTTTATTTCCCTCCGCTTTTATATTATAAGGGAGTTGTATTTGGGAGCGAATACTTGAATTTATGGAGAAATAAATGGATGACGATCGCCGCAAACGCGTCTTGATTGTGGATGACGAAGAAGACCTTACCTGGACACTATCAAAAAAATTATCCAAAGATAGCGACATCTTTGAATTGACCTGCGTGAATTCCGGCACGGAAGCGATTGAAATGCTCAATCAGCTGCCCTTCGATTTGGTGATTACCGATGTGCGCATGCCGGAAGTATCCGGCCTGGATTTACTGGTGAAGGTGCGCGAATTATATCCTTCTACAAAAGTTGTTATCATGACCGCTTATGGCACTTCCGACGTGCAAAAAGAAGCCAATGATCGTGGCTGTTTTAACTACATCGAAAAGCCTTTCGAAATCAATGACATTCGCGAATTGATTATTTCCGCTTTAAAGCGCAAGAAAGGGTTTGAGGGCAATGTCTCGGATTTTCAGCTCAGCGATCTCATTCAGCTCAATTGCCTGGGGCGCTTAAGCACTGCCCTGCAAGTGATTAGTGAAGATGAAACCGGCCTGATTTACTTTCAGGAAGGAAATATCGTCCATGCCGAAACCGATCGTTATGAAGGGGAAAACGCCTTTCATTATATCATGACCTGGGACGGCGGCGAATTTACGGTAATGAAGAACAAACTTCCCGAGCGGGAGACGATCACCAAGGGCTGGCAAAGTTTACTATTGGAAAGCCTCCGCCGGAAAGATGAAGGCTCCGATCTCGCGAAAAAAGAGGCGGAACGGGAGAAGCGGAAACGCCAGCGGCGCATTCAGCAGCTGCTCGCCCGCATCTATAAATCGGAAGGTGTTGAGCACGTATTTCTCCATTCCCGGGTGGGTTTTCCGCTCTACTACGAAGGCGCCTTATCGGATCGGCAGGACGTGCTGAGCGATTTTGGCAACTATATTGCCAACCTGATCGATCATGTCAGTAAATATTCGAAATTCCTCAAAGGCGATGATCTGGAATTCTGGGAAATGCGCTTTAATCAACGCTTGTTTATCCTGCAATACATTCCCGATCAGGATGCGATTCTTTCCATTATCGGTAAAGAAAATGTCAATAGTGGATACATCCGGCTGGAGCTCCGGAAGCATCTTGACGCGTTAGCAGATTTATTGAAATGAGGTAAAACCGGAAGCAATAAGTATAATTTTTCAATTATAATCAGCAGTAGCAGGCAGTTATACTGACCACCTGCTACTGACACTTGCCACTAATATCTAATCATCCAGCAAATGCACTACCAGACCGGTCTTCAATTTCGGCTCGAACCAGGTCGATTTCGGCGGCATTACTTCCCCGGCATCGGCGATGTCAATTAGCTCGGTAATCGATGTCGGATACATTGCAAAAGCGACAGCCCATTCCCCGCTGTTTACGCGCTTTTCCAACTCACCCAGACCACGAATGCCACCGACAAAATCGATACGCTTATCCTTCCGGGGATTTTCGATCCCCAATAACGGCGACAGCAGGTTTTCCTGAAGAATACTGACATCCAGACGCTTTACCGGATCGTTATCATCATATCCAGCCGGTTTTGCGGTCAGGCGATGCCAGCTGCCATCGAGGTACATGCCAAATTGATGGGTCTGCGCCGGCTTCGCTGCGGTTAGGTTTGCCGCTGCATCGATTTCAAATTTCTCGGAAACTGCTGCGAGAAACGCTTCTTTTGAATGTCCGTTGAGGTCTTTCACAACCCGGTTATAGTCAAGAATCTGCATTTGATTATCGGGAAAGATTACCGTGAGAAAAAAGTTATAAGGTTCTTCTCCGGTATGACCGGCATTCGCCTTTTCGCGCATTTGCTTGATGCGCATGGCGGCAGCGGAACGGTGATGTCCGTCCGCGACATAGAGGGCGTCAATTTTAGCAAACTCATTTTCCAGTTGGGAAATCACTGCGGCATCATCCACGACCCATAACGTATGACGCACCCCATC
>JAUIFT010000066.1 GCA_030430345.1 Calditrichia bacterium
CCTATATTCCGCCCGTTAAATAGAGTCGTAGCAGTCATTTCCGGATTAGTCGCGAAATGGCAGAATCATTTGTAAATTGGGATATCTTATGTCTACGAAAAATCCTTCCGCTTCAGCAAATCACAATGACATCGCTTATAAATTTGCCATCCCGGCGCCGCATAAGAAAGAATTGTATCGCATGGGATTGGTGAATCAACTGAATGCTTCCATGAAAAAACGCCTGACCTTACTCACTGCGCCGTCAGGATTCGGGAAAACCACCCTGCTTGCTCACTGGGCGGCACAGCCGCACTTAAAAACCGCCTGGCTCTCCCTGGAATTTGGCGACAACGATCCGGCATTTTTCTTCCGCAATTTTATCCGTGCATTACAGCAGGTGAAAAGTAATATTGGGCAAGATGCCTTCCTGATGCTGCAATCGCAGGAAAATGTTTCCATGGAAAAAGTGCTGCTGCGCTTGATTGATGATATCGGAATGGTTTTGCAGGATTTTGTCATCGTCCTGGATAATTTCGAAAAGATTCAGGCAGAACCGGTGCACAATATGCTCTCTTTCTTTTTGGAGAATCAACCACCGCAATGTCATCTCTTTATTGCCTCGCGCACGGAGCCGCCGTTCGAATTAGCCAAATTACGCTCTGCCGGACAATTAAGCGAAATCCGCAAACCCCATTTATCCTTTACGATGGACGACGCCAAAGGATTGTTTAACGAAGTTTTTAAGCTGGAAGTCCCCTACGGCGATGTATCCGCGCTGGTGGTTCGGGCGGAATCGATGCCGGCAGCGCTGAAGCAGGCGGCGCTGGGACTGGAATACTACGAAAATCTATCCACATTCGTCACTGAATTCGAGAAGGATGAACGGAAGCCGGTTGTTTTTCTCAGCGAGATTTTGTTGCAAAAGCAATCCCAGCCGGTGCAAACTTTTCTGAAGCAAATTCATATTTTACCATTCCTTACGCCATCGCTTTGCCTGACGGTCACCGGCAATACCGAGAGTGCGGATATTCTCAAATCCCTGGCAGAAGCGGGGCATTTTATTCGCCAGGTTGGTGAGGAAGAAATATACCTGTTACAAGAGGTCTTTCTGGATGCAACCGCCGATATTTTCAGCGGGCTGCAGGATGAAAAAATAATCAACCTGAATTTGCGGGCCAGTTTATGGTTTACCCAACGCCGGAATATTCCCCGGGCATTCCAGCATGCGGTCGCCGCTAAAAATTTTGACCTGGCCGGCCAGTTCGTGGAAGAAGAAGCGATGGATATGCTCAAGCGCGGAGAACTGGTAACATTACTGAATTGGTTGCAAAAACTGCCCTCACGCGTTTACGAAGCACGCCCGATGTTGTCAGTATGCCAGGCCTGGATCGCGATTATTTCCGGCCAACGGGATAAAATTCCCGGTTATCTTGCCAGGGCGGAAACCGCTAATCGGCATTCGAAAACCCCGGAAGCTGCTGCAGAGCATATCGCTGCGATTCGCGATTATTTGGAGAATGTTGGGGAATAGTTCAAAGTTTAGCGTTCAGAGTTCAGAGTTCAGAGTTCAGAGTTGGTAAGGGTTTATTGACAGACGTGGGATTGTGAAATACCTTATTGAATTGCCGTGTTTTTTTTGAGATATATGTCTTTGTTTCTTTAGTAGTTGGGGCTCTATTTTCGTTTAGTTAAATATTAGCGACCAACGGGCGCAAAACTCTGAACTTTGAACCCTGAACTCTGAACTATCTTCAATAATTAATAATCATTTTCCGTTTTCCTCTAACTTGAACTTTAAAAAAAATGCTCATATAATACTTATGCGCAGTAAACATTGCGAAAGATACGGCTTTTAGAGCGGACTTAGTTTGATAAAGAAAGGAAGCGGGATGGAAAGCACCCTTCGATTAAGCGAAATTAAACCTGGCACCAAAGCAGTCATTGATAAAATTTCTACAGTTTCCGGTGATATCGGGCGCCTGCGTGATCTTGGATTGAACGAAGGTGTCGCAGTTCGCCTGGTGCGCTATGCGCCGATGGGTGACCCGCTGGAGATTAAACTGCATGGTTTTCACTTATCTTTGCGCAAAGATTTGGCAAAAGATATCTGGGTTTCCGGCAATAAATAGCAGGGCTTTATGAAAATTACCAGTCCTGCCACCAACCGACCTGCCGGAGCTGCCGGTGCTAGCTTGGCAACGAATCAGGTCGCCCTTATCGGCAACCCCAATTCTGGCAAAACGGCGCTCTTTAATCTGCTGACCGGCGCCAATTTTAAAGTGGGTAATTATCCCGGTGTTACTGTAGAGAAAAAAAACGGATGGCTGAAAGGCCATAAAATTCTACTGCAGGATTTACCCGGCGTCTATAGCCTTTCCCCAAAAAGTTTGGACGAAAAAGTTACCGTGGATCTGGTGCAGAGCTGGCGCTTTGCCGGTCAGCGGCCGAAGGCGGTTGTTGTTGTACTGGATGCGACCAATCTGACCCGCAATTTATTCCTGACATTACAGATTCTTGAAATGGGTGTGCCGGCGATCGTCGTGCTGAATATGATGGATGAAGTGCGAAAGCAAGGCATCCAAATCGATCCCGCGCTTTTACAAAAGCGATTGGGCGCTTACACGGTGATTCCAGCCTCTGCAAAAACCGGTGAGGGAATTCCGGAAATCATCGAAGCGATTGTCGCCGCACCGCCGGTAGATGAGAAACATATTCCCACGCCGCGCCTTCAGTTGAGTGACGCGCAAATTGCCCCGTTGGGCGAAGTCATTCATTACCTGGAAGCACGCAGCCATACGGCCGCGCCACCGCCGCTGGTGGATAGTTTGCGGATGGTCGCTGATGATGATTATCTGGACCACAATTATCCGGCGCTTTCCGAGTCCGAACAAGCAGATTTACAGGAAAAAATCGAGCAGGCCCGGAAGAGTTTTACGGAAAAAGAAATTGATTTTTCTGCCCTGGAATCGGCCGGACGCTACGCCTATATCAACAAACATCTCTCCAAGACCTATTCCGACGAAGCGGTTTCTGCGGTTTCTTTTAGCGAGAAGGTGGATTCAATTATCAGTCACACCGTATGGGGGCCACTGATTCTGCTGTTTGTGCTGGGATTTATTTTCAATACAATTTTCAGCTGGGCGGAATACCCAATGGGCTGGATCGAAAGCGCGGTGGAATGGCTGGCGGTGACGGTCAGCGGACTTTTGCCGGAAGGGGTCATCCAAAGTTTGCTGGTGGATGGTATCATTGTCGGCGTCGGTAACGTCGTCGTCTTTTTACCGCAAATTATTCTTCTGATCTTCTTCCTCAGCCTCCTGGAAGATAGCGGCTACATTACCCGAATGGCCTTCATTCTCGATCGCCTGATGAGTAAGCTGGGATTGCAGGGAAAGGCCGTTTTGCCAATGCTTAGTGGATTCGCCTGCGCGATTCCGGCCATTATGGCTTCCCGCACGATCGAAAACTGGCGGGACCGCCTGATCACCATTCTACTGATTCCATTGATGAGCTGTACCGCTCGCCTCCCGGTGTATACCTTGCTGATCTCCGCCTTCGTCCCGCAGAAAACCTTCCTCGGTTTTGTTCAGCTGCAGGCGTTGGTCTTGATGGGCATGTATTTCCTGGGATTTTTTACTGCTGTCATTATTTCGTTGTTGATTAAACGCTTGGTCCCGCAGAAAACCATCTCCCATTTTGTCATGGAATTACCGCCCTATCGCCTCCCGATGTTCCGTTCAGTCTGGACGAAAGTGTATAATTCCGGGAAATTATTTCTGGTGAACGCCGGGAGTATCATCCTGGCAATTTCGATCATCCTTTGGTTTTTAGCATCCTACCCTGCACCCAACGAAACCGCGGATGTGTCTACCGCCAGTCAGGTGGAGCAGAGCTATGTTGGCCAGTTGGGTAAAATGATCGAACCGGTGATTGAGCCATTGGGATTTGACTGGAAAATCGGCGTGGGAATTATCGCCTCTTTCGCCGCCCGGGAAGTTATGGTGAGCACGTTAGCGACCATTTACAATATCGAAGCAGCAGATGATGAAGACATCGTTCCCCTGGTAGAAGCGATGCGGAATGAAACCCATCCTGATGGGAGACCGGTTTACACGTTGTTAACGGCATTATCTCTGCTGGTCTTCTTTGTTTATGCCGCCCAGTGCATGGCGACATTTGCGATTGTTAAGCGGGAGACCAATTCCTGGCGCTGGCCGCTGGTAATGATCGTTTATATGACCGCTTTGGCCTACCTGGCTTCTCTGATCGTTTACCAGGGAGGATTGCTGCTGGGAGTGGGCGCATGATCGAACAAATGCTGGTTTTTGCATTCGTCCTGATTGCGGCGATCTACGTGATACGTCATGTTCGCAAAACGTTGCTGCATGGGGAGAAAGAAGCGAAGTGCGAAGGATGCGCGATTAATGAGGCGATGGCGGGGAAAAATTCTCAAATTGGTAAATCTACAAATGGGCAAATGGGGAAATTTGCAGATTTGTAGATTTGCATATTTCCCATTCAAATCTTTCCTATCTCAAATAATATTGATAGTGTTCCAGAAGCCAGTCATACTGCGCTTCTATCACCCGGAGGTCCGGCGTAGAGTTCCGCAGAGAATAACGCAATGCGCTGAGGTGTGCCGCGCAGGCAGCAACATTCGCCAGGTGGTCGCTGATATGTAGCCGCTCCTGCAATCCGGCGCTAATCGCCGTTAGGCCGGTAAAGATGGCCACAATCGCACATCCAAATTGCCAACTGTCGATCGCTGTAAAGATAATTTCCCCCCGAGCGGCCAGGCTGCCGGCGAGCAGGGTGGCAATCGTCCCCAAAACCATAATTGTCAGTTGCAGCCCGTAATTCCGTTGGCGATAAAAAAGCATTTTCTCTGATGCCGCCTGTGATTTTTCGTCGATACGTTTGAGGAGATGATACACCTTATCCGAATGTTCCATACCTTTTCCCTGGCTGTCATCCTTTTTTCTGCAGTCTTTACCCATTATCGGCAATAATTATATTTTACTAAGATTTTCAGTTGGATTTGTGCGGATTAACAAAGTTTCCGGGAGGAGACAAATATACAAATGGGCCAATCTGCAGCTGCACAATTTTGCCCATTTGCTCATTTGTCTTCTTGATGATGAAAATATAACAAGCGTTTTTATTGTAAAAATTCATCTATTATCTTTGCTGTAACAGAAATAGCAAGAATATATGGAAAAGGTTTTAAGATGACCGAGACAACGATTACCTCGATTATTAACATTGCTGCTTACAAATTTATTAACCTTCCGGAAGACTCGCTGGGGGGGCTGCGGGGAGAATTAAAGGCTGCCTGCCAGGCTGAAGGATTAAAAGGAACGATTCTCCTTAGTGGTGAAGGGGTGAATATGAATCTTTCCGGCGAAGCTGCTTCTATTGAAAAGTTCTGGGATTTTTTTACTGAGTATGACGCTTTTGCAGATATGACCTATAAAATTAGCCCGGGAGAATTTCAGCCGTTCAAAAGAATGTCGGTAAAAATTAAAAAAGAAATTATTACCATGGGTCGGGAAGAAATAAAGCCGGCCGAGTTTAGTGGGCCGCGCATGGCCCCCCGGGAATTGAAGCGCTGGCTGGATGAAGGGAAAGATTTCATTTTACTCGATACCCGCAACGATTACGAAATCCGCCTCGGCACTTTTGCGAAAGCGCAGCACTTTAATATCAAATCGTTTGGCGATTTCCCCGACGCAGTGGACCGGATGGATCCTGCCGACCGTGAAAAACCGGTCGTCATGTTTTGCACCGGCGGCATTCGCTGCGAAAAAGCCTCGCCACTGATGATCAACAAAGGATTTCAGGAAGTCTACCAGTTAGAAGGCGGCATCCTGAAATATTTTGAGGAATGTAACGATGAACATTTTGATGGCGAGTGTTTCGTCTTCGATCATCGCGTGGGAATTAACGGGGATTTAAGCGCTACCGGGGCAGTGCTTTGCGAACGCTGCAACAATGCTGTTACCCTGGCGGATCAGAAGAAATACAACTACGAGTTCGGTAAACCCTGCCCACGCTGCCCGGACTTTCCGGGAAAGAGGTGATTGAAAATGCGGAATGGCGGAGTCGGAAGCCGGAATTGATCGCTCGTAATTCCACATTCCGCATTTAAAATTCCGAATTTACTCAGTTTCTTGCAAAGGAAACATCGTCTCCAAAATCGTACCAGTGCGGTATTTCCAGTTATTCCAGCCAACACCATCGCTTACTTCTCCGCCGCTGAACTGAAATCCATGCGCTGCCAATTGTTCTGCAAACTGGCGTCCGCTGAGGGCCATATCAATACCTCCTTCCAGTGGACTGCGCAAATCGTATTTTCCCCAATCGAAGTAAATCTGCAAATTATGCCCGCTGGCATTTTTTAGCATGGCATTGTTCGCATCTGGCGTTTTCGGATCACCAAAAATTGACTGCACGATCAGTTTGCTAAACTTTTCCGGATGATTGAGCCCGACATAAGCGGCAGCATAGCCGGCAAACAATCCACCCATATTCGCCCGGCTCTCCGCTGTGCCGAGGGTACGATACTTCGCTTCGATTTGCGGCATCATTTCGTTGACAAAAATTTGGGCGTATTTTTCCCGGCGCATAAAGTAATCGCCGTAACCGCCACGGTTCAGCGCCGGTAGCATCGCAACAATCACTGGACGAACACTCTTTCCGATGAGGTTATCCAGGGTATTATCCATCGCGCCCATTTGGGTGGCGCCAAATGCACCGTGCAGGTAAATCACCGGGTAGCGGGTGTCGCTCTCATCGTATCCATAGGGAAGATAAACGGGGATTTTTTTGCTGCCCTCAATGCTGTCGCTTTCGAATACCAGCGTGTCGATGCGCCCGCGGCGATCATGGGCCGGCGTTTCCAGATATGCCGCCGCCTGCCATTTCGGCATTGCAAACCAGGATTCTTCAGTGCCGCGGAAATTGAAGGCAATTTTTGTATTAAAGGAATCCCGTATCGGTTGCTGCAAGTTTTTGATATAATGATAGTTGAGGCGGGCATCCGCCGCCACCGGAGAGGAGTAGTAAAATAAATTTGTTTCCGGCACCCGATGCATTCCCTGGTCAAAGCGCCAACCAAGCAAGTCACTTTCCAGCGCCATATCATTTGCTTCTCCCACGTAGATGAAGTGGACGAGACTGTCTCCTTCGATGACCGGAAAGGATTTTTGCCCGGCGATATATTCGTCGATCAGAGCGGCCTTGTCCCTTGCGGCATTCACTTTTTCGATAAAGACGGCAAATGCGGAATGGGGCACGATGCCCGGCTGCGGACCATCTCCGGCAACCACTTCTGCGGCCGGCACAATTTCGACGCAGGCGATTTCCGACATGCTGCGCAGATACAGCTTGCCATTGGCATAACTGGCCGGCGCCCAGGAGAGATCATCAAAAAGTTTCAGACTGGCCATTTCATCATATCCTTCCGCGGAAACCGGGGCCATGCTCAGCGTGCCGCTTTTCGTAACGATGATCAGGTGATTATCGAGAATGATCGGAAAACCATCGCCGGGCTTGCGGGAGCGCCAGAGCCGTTCGCCGGTTTCGGCATCGACGCTGGAAAGTATCCTGCTGTTATAACCGATGATTTTACCATCGGCATACACCGGGACAACATAGCTCCCCTTCAGGTGACGCGTGTCCCAGATTTTCTCGGCAACGTACTGCTCGCTGCTGGCGGAAACACCGGCCAGCACACCGCTCTGATGACTATTCTTCAAATAAAAACGGCCCTCGGCAACTTCTACCGGGGTACCACTGGTGCCCATCGGATGGAGCGTTCCGCTATGGTCAAATTCCCAGATGATTTCCCCGCTGGCCGGTTGCATACCGATCAGTTTTCTGTTTCCCCAGACGATCAACTGCTCCCGTCCGTCAACGGTTGCGATGATTGGTGATTGATACTCAACGGTATCGCTGCCGGCGCTCCAGACCACCTCTCCGCTCTCCATCTTCAGCGCGGAAATTGCCCGCCCGTCCGTGCCGCCGGTTTCGACAATCAACATGTTGTTATATGCTAACGGCGAAGTGGTAAAACCGTAAAATGGCTTCACGGACTGATAATCTTTTACCAGGTCGATCATCCACTGTTTTTCTCCGCTTGCGGCAGACAGCGAATATAATTTGCCGCGGGGATCCAGTATAAAAACTTGTTTGTCGGTAGCGAGAGGCGTGGAAATAGGCCCATTTACCGAGCCAAAATAGCCTTTGTAGGTAGAATCGATGGTGAAGCGCCAACGCTCCGAGCCGTCCCTGCTGTTCAGGGCGATGACATAATCATCCTTATCATCGGAGAACATGGTAACGACCATCCCATTCTTAACGGCTATGCCCGAATAGCCGGAGCCAATCGGTTTGCGCCAGACTACTTTGAACTGATACTGCTTACCGGTTTCCAATAAGCCGGCATCGTTTACGACATGATTACGATTGGGACCGCCGAATCCCGGCCAGTCAGATTCTTTTGCGAATAAAAGTTCGGATTGCGCAAATAGAAGTGAGCTGGAGAAAAGTATCAGCGAAAAAGTTAAGAGTAGATGATTGAGCCTGGAAAGGATCATGAGTTGTCTCCTGAGTAAGTCCGATATAATACGCATTTACCTAAAATATATTGTTTTTCGAAAAAAGTTTGTGAGAATTTCATTGT
>JAUIFT010000806.1 GCA_030430345.1 Calditrichia bacterium
CGGATGGGTGATTGCCGGCAATATCGGGTCGGATATTCATACCGACTATACAGCGATCGGGGATACGGTGAACGTCACCTCCCGCTTGGAAAGCATGACAAAAAACCTTGGCGCGAATATTATCGTCAGCGAAGCAACATATCAGGAAGCAAAAGGAAAATTTTTATTCCGCGATCTGGGGATGCACACCCTGCGCGGCAAATCCGAGCCGGTGCGGCTCTACCAGGTTTTATCGAAGAAAATGAAGGAAGAATCTGCCATAGAAGAAAGGGAATTACACTATGAAGACGACTAAAATCGTTTTTTTATCAATGCTGCTTACGTTGTTCTTCGGCAGCGTAGCTATTGCCGGAGACAGTGCCTTACCGGCAGGCTATATCGGAGATATCGAAGGCACCGTTACTATCGAACGTAAGGCGAATCCCGGCAAGCAAGAGGCCGCCCGGGTTGGCATGCAATTATATGCCGGCGATGCGGTTAACACCCGGGAAGACGCCAAGGCAATATTGATCCTGAACGGACAAACGGAAAAAACCACTGTCAATGCCAACCGCAGTTATAGTGTTCAGGGCAACAGCGACGCAAAGGGCTGGTTTAGTGGATTGATCGACGCGATCTTTTCACTGACGGACGACGATGCAACCTCAAACTACACGACAGTACTGATGGTTCGCGGGGAAGACAGCATCGAACGGATGCTGGAAGTCAGTCCCAATGTAACCGCGCTGCTGGAAAGCCGTCCGAATTTTCGCTGGACAGCAATCAACAATGCCGATCGCTACGTTGTTAAACTGATGGATTGGGAAGAAACCATCATCTGGCGCTTGGAAAGCGGCAAGAGCATCCTGAACTACCCACAGGCGGAAAAAGCGCTGGACTATGGCAACGAATATTTTTTACAGGTAACCGCCTACCAGGGCGACAAGCTGATTACCACCGGTATTGCCAACTTTCGCATTCTCGAAAAAGAACATCACTCTGATGTTAAACGGATGGAATCGGAATACCGGGAAGCGCCATTTATTCTGGCGTCCGGCTACGCTTCCCTGGAGTTGTATGATCTCGCCACGGCAAAAATTCGCGAAATTATCGAAACCGACGTGGATAATAAGCACCTGAATAAAATGCTGGCAAATATCTACCTCAAGCAGGGTAAGGTATCCGAAGCACGAGCGCTGCTGGCCCGGCAATAGGCGGCAGGCAATTAAAATATGGCTTTTAAAATGCGGCTTCTGTTTACAGTTGCCGCATTTCTTTTTCCGGCAGTGATTTTTCTCTATTGAAACCCATAGAATTTCGCCGTATCTTTCCCACATAAAATTCACCCTTCAAACCGACCGAATCGTCAGGAGCTTGTATGCGAGGCTTGACGCAGCAAAAATCGTTGATCTTATTCCTCTTTCTCATACTTAGCAGCAGCATTTTCCCTTATAAAAAAATCAAGGTATTCGTTATCGAAGCCCCGGAAACCGTTCTGAATGGCGTGCAAAGGGTTGCCGTCCTCGATTTTGACAGTTATGACGAACTGGGGCGAAATTTTTCCGATTACTTAATCTCCGAACTGCTGGACAGCGAGCGGGGCATTACTGAAATCAAAACCGGCTTTTTAGGTCT
>JAUIFT010000807.1 GCA_030430345.1 Calditrichia bacterium
GGCGCACAGCGACCAGATGCTCTCCGGGCGTTGTTAATTCCCGTTTTAGTTTTATCATTTTCCGGTAATCGCCGGGCGTTTCGGTGTCCGTGTCATTTCCGACAACACCATTTTCCGCGAGCAACTCACCATCCCAATAAACCTGGAAGGCGGACGGAATGCTGTTAAAGTAAAAAGCGAGAATATCATAATCATCCTGGGAACCGCTTAAAATTACTTTTTTGCGGTACCAGCGTATATCAGACTGGTATTCGGCTGCGCCAGTCAGCGTTTCCCAGTGAGTATCATCAAATTCTAGCTGCGCCCAGCGCTCATCGTCGCCCACAGCTGTTTTCCAGCCGATAAGATGTGTAAAATTGTTATGTTGACTAAGGTCAAACTGTTGTCCGCCAGCAGCATCTTGCCCATAAAGCGGGAGACAGCAGATAATCAACAGTAATATAAAAAATGTTCTTCGCATACTTTCCTCGGGTTCACCAATAAAGCGATTACATTCTGCAATTTACTATCTTATACACTTGATAGTTTCAATGCAAAATAAATGAGAATTACCCATTTTTCAACGGTTATTAACCCACAATTTTTTATAGGAAGGGAATTTAGCGGCAATGGGCCAGGCTAAAGGCGGTAGGCCTTAGGATTTGCATCTGGTAATGTGAAGCCTGAAAGGTCTATTGCCACCGATCCACACTGATTGGCACGGATGGCGCTAACAGGGACAAAAGCGCTTTACATCAGTGTTCATCTGTGTGAATCAGTGGCTAACAAAATGCTTGATCAAAAATTAGCGCACCAGCAACATCCGTTGATGCTGGGAGAAGTTCTCCGTGCTCATGCGCAGGAAATAAACCCCACTGGCCGCGGGCCGATTATTACTATCCGTGCCGTCCCAGATGACCCGGTATTTCCCCGGCGCCAGTTGCTCGTTGTTCAACACCCGAACTTCTTGCCCAAGGATATTGTAGATTGCCAGCTTCACCACTGCAGCTTTGGCAACATCAAATTCGATAGTCGTTTCCGGATTAAACGGATTCGGATAATTGTTGTGCAGCGCGAACGATTCCGGCAATGCCGCATCCGGCAGAGATTCGGCGATACCGGTTACCAATCCCTGCTCCGGGGTTTCCAGACGTACATTGGTGTAGATATGAAAAACGCCAGGGCCAAGGGTAATCGGATCGGAAACGTTATTCACCTGCAATGTATCTCCGGAAAAGTAATCATACCATTCCCCGGTAGAAACAAACTGCGGATTCATCGTCACATTGCGAACACCAAAATTGCCGATGATGACGGCATTCATATCAGGATGAATAAGCATGATGCGTTTACTGCCATCAACATTGTCGACATCCATGGAGACGTAGGTGGCCGGGTCGTGGAAAGTGGCATTCTCGCGGCGGAGCTTTAGCAACGCCCGCCAGGTTTTGTAGAGGCGCTTGCGATCCGTATCGACATTATAGTTCCAGAGAATCGGTTTGTTGCAAACCCGGCAGGGATCGTCGATGGAGATATCGTAACCGAGCTCTCCAAACTGCCAGATCATCTTTGGTCCGGGTAACGTGAAGAAAAAAGCGCCGGCAATTTTATTTCGATCCAGCGCGGTGGAAAGG
>JAUIFT010000808.1 GCA_030430345.1 Calditrichia bacterium
GATGAACAATGGCCGTAATCGCGAAGATATTTCCGAGGCGCAAGCAGATTCGGAGGCCGGCGATGATGCGACGATGATACTAATCGTCGAAGACCATCGCGACTTGCGGGACTTTATCCGTGAACAGCTGGCGGATAATTATACCGTTGTGGAAGCAGCGGATGGCGTGGAAGGCTTGGAGAAAGCTGAAGAATTAATCCCGGACCTCGTCATCAGTGATATTATGATGCCGAAGATGGATGGGTATGCGTTGTGCGCTGCCTTGAAAAAAAGTGACAAAACCAATCATATTCCGGTAATTTTACTAACGGCAAAAGCTGCCAGCGGGCATAAAATCATCGGACTGGAAAAGGGCGCGGATGATTATCTGATCAAACCCTTTAATCCGGAAGAACTGAATGTGCGGGTGCGAAACCTGATAAAAATTCGCCAGCAAATGCGCGACAAATTTAGCTCGGAGATAATGCTTAAACCCGCTGATGTTACGGTTAAATCGGTGAACCAGGAATTCTTGGAAAAGCTTCTCGCAATTATCGAAGAACATATCGAGGATGAAACTTTCAGTGTTGCTGCCTTTGCCGACAACGCTGGCCTTAGCCGGGTACAGCTGCACAGAAAGTTACGGGCATTAACCGGACAATCCCCCAGTGAGTTTATCCGGGCGTTTCGTTTGGAACGGGCTGCGGACTTGTTGAAAAATGAAGCTGGGAATATCGCGGAAATTGCTTATATGGTTGGTTTTAATAGTCAGGCCTATTTCACCCGTTGTTTCCAGGAAAAGTTTGGTTGTACACCCAGTGAATATCGAAAAAAGTAGAACAAATTTACTTCGGTCATGTATACAATTTTGTTTGAGTAGGAAAACCGCGCAATAGGATCGCGATACATTTGAATCATTAACACAGGGGTAATTATGAAGTTTGTCGTGCTTTTACTAATCATGTTAACATTGTCTGCATTTAGTCAGGACAGTTTAAAAGTGCCGTCAAAAGATCTGCAAATTGCTGCTGCCGTAATGGCGGCACCAGAGGGCTTGCGAGCAGGTGCAACAGTACTTGGGTTTTCGCCCGAAGGAAAGATGGTAACCCTGCGGGAAGGCAGCAATGAAATGATCTGCCTGGCTGATGATCCGAAAAAGGATGGCTTTAACGTTGCAGCATACCACAATTCACTGGAGCCTTTTATGGCGCGCGGCCGGCAGTTGCGGGCGGAAGGAAAATCTTTCCAGGAGGTGCGGGAAATTCGTGGCGCGGAAGCAAAGGCCGGCACTTTAAAAATGCCGAAAGATGGCACAACTCTGCATATCCTTTACGGCAAAGAAGGGTATTATGACGCTGAGACTGGTAAAGTGGTCAATGCAATCTATCGCTATGTTGTATATATTCCCTGGGCAACCACCGAGACCACCGGACTACCGATGACGCCAACTGTGAAAGGGGCACCGTGGATAATGGATCCCGGCACCCATCGGGCGCATATTATGATTAATCCTCCCGCGGAAACGCAGGAATTCTAGCAATCGGAAACACCCATTTTAAAACAAACGCCGCCGAGAATATCCTCTGCGGCGTTTGCGCTTTATGATAAACTCTTTCGAGTGTTCTAATAT
>JAUIFT010000809.1 GCA_030430345.1 Calditrichia bacterium
CCGGCGCGCCCAGCGTCGTCGTTTCCTCGGTCTGCCCGGCCGTAATCGCTCCGCTGATGCCCAGGCTCGTGCCGGATCCGTCCACCAGCTCAAATTCCAAATCCGCACCGGTCGGCCCGGTCAATAAAATAGGGGCACGGGAATAAATCGCCACTTGTTCTATCTGTTCAATTAATTTATTGAAAGCAACGTTACGTGTCTCTATGCCGGACTTCAGGAATGACACACCTTTCTCCTGCTCGATCTGAAAACGGGAGGCAAGTTTATCATATTTGGAAAGATCAAGATCAATAATCCGAAAGGTACCAATTTTTTCATCGCTCTTGCGTCTGGGGGGGGACGTTTGGATCAGCTTGCCGGGAAGATACTTCGCTTCCGCCAGCAGAAACAGGGAAATTTGCAATACATGAGTACCGGTTGTTATGTGAATCAGGTATTCTTCCCTATCAAGGTCGAAATCATATCCGTTGGAAAAATCGAGCAATTCTCCATATACCTCCTCAAAATCCCAGGGATCTTTTAATGTAATCTTATGGAGATTCACCACTGTTTCCGGGGAAATTGAGCGCATATCCGCAGCAACGAACTCTGCCAGATCCCGATATTTTTCCTCATAAAGCAATTCGTAGCGATGCACCAGAAAATCTTCATGCATGCAAATTGAAACCGTTGGGCGCCATTTTTCCCAGCGAACGGTTCTTTTTCCGCTATCAAGGGTTGTGCCCAGTAAGCCAATCACGATTTTTTCTTTGGGTTTCCCGGCTGATTTTTTCTTTTTTCGGGGTATGTTTGCCAATATGTCTCCTCAAAAAAATTATACCAAAAAATAAAATACTAGATTATTTTATAAATCTCAACATCATTTTATCTACATTCATTTTTCTCTCCTTTTCCAAAAAAACGACTTAAAGCCATATAAAACAAACACCTTTAAAAACAGTCTCATTTTTTGGCACGCCGATTGATCTACTATCAGGCAGCGAGTGAAACTTTAATTAACCTTATCGCAAAGGAGTGAAAAAATGGCTAACAAGAATTTGTTTCAATCGATTCGGGGACGGATGCTGCGCAGAACGAATGCAGTAAATCAGGAAGGCGCACCGGCATACCAGCGCTCCCCGCAAGAAGCATTGGCACAATACGCGGTCACCGGATGTTTCAACGATACATTCTATGCATCCGCAGGAATGCAACTGGAAACAATGCTTTCCCTTTGTGAAGAAGTGGGTGCTGAGTATATCGCGAAAACAGCGATCTATGCCAGGGAATACGGCTACATGAAAGATATGCCCGCCCTGTTATGTGCCAGGCTTTCATTGGATGCACCGGAATTATTGCCGGTAGTATTCGAACGGGTCATTGATAATGGTAAGATGTTACGAAATTTTGTTCAGATCATGCGTTCCGGCGTTGTCGGGCGAAAGTCCCTGGGTACCCTGCCGAAGCGGCTGGTGCGGCAATGGTTGGAAAGCCGCAGTGACGAGCAAATCTTCCGGGCATCGGTTGGGAAGAATCCCTCGATTGTGGACATCTTGAAGATGGTTCACCCGAAGCCGCAATCAGCGAGTCGGGAAGCGCTTTATGGCTACCTGATCGGCCGGGATTACAA
>JAUIFT010000067.1 GCA_030430345.1 Calditrichia bacterium
GGTCGGCAGAAAGATGCTTCAAAATAAGCTCTTTCAAAAAGGCGTTACTCCGGAAGTCTTCGATCCGATTCTCGATGAGTTATGTCCGCCACCTTCCCAGGAAGCGGCGATCCGGATATTGGCGGAAAAATTTCTGCGCCGCAATGAGCGCCACCCGAAGGAAAAAAGAGTCGAAAAGTTAATCCGCCATCTGCAGAGCAAAGGATTTGGCTGGGATTTAATTAGCTGGGTGTTATATCATTCCGGATTGGTTGATAGCACTACAGAATAAAACATCAGAGGCGAAAATGGTGAAATAGTTTGATCGCCACCCGATGTAAAATGGAGTGGCGCAACGCCAGGCGCTGAATGTTTTTGTCATACCCACCCCCAATAACGCAGGCGATCGGAAACCCATTTGCCAGACAACTGCCAATGACCATTTCGTCCCGCTTAAACAACCCCTCATCAGTCATCATCAATTTCCCCAGCAAATCATCCTTATGCGTATCCACACCGGCATCGTAGAGCACTAAATCCGGATTGACGTGAGATAACAACTCGGGTAGATAGGTGTTTAATGCAGCGAGATACGCTTCATCCGTCATGCCAGCCGGTAAATCCACGTCCCAGTCGCTTTGCTGTTTTTTAAAGGGGAAATTTGTACCACAGTGCATCGAAAAGGTATAGACCGCCGGATCATCCTGGAAAATGAGCGCCGTTCCATCTCCCTGGTGCACGTCAAGATCGAGAATTAATATCTTTTTTGCCAGACCTCGTTGCTTGATATCGGCAGCCGCAACGGCGAGGTCGTTGAAGATACAGAATCCTGATCCGAAATCCGGAAAGGCGTGATGGGTGCCGCCAGCGGTGTTACAGGCCAGTCCGTATTGCAACGCCAGCTCTGCGGTTAGAATTGTGCCGCAAACAGCGGTGCGGGTGCGTACCATTAATCCTTTACTCCAGGGCAGGCCGATCCGCCGTTCCATTTCCCGGGGAAGATTACCGCTGCAAAAATTTTCGATGTAATCTGCTGAATGGACAATTTGCAGTAATTCCTGCGAAGCCATCGCCGGTTCATGAAATTGATCCGGACTGACCAGTCCTTCCTCAAGGAGAATATCCCGCACGCTTTTGAATTTCATCATCGGAAAGCGGTGGCCTTCCGGCAGCTCGGTGACATAATTGGAGTTATAAACGAGTGGTAAAGCCATTGATATTACTGGAAGTATTTTTTGATGTAGGATTCAAACATGCGCATATCACCGGGCAGATCAATTTCCTCGACGACATTGCCTTCCCCGTCCAGCACAAAAGAACGGGGCAGCATGGTAAAACCGCCAAACTGTTCGACAACTTCCTCCGTTGCCCATAATACCGGATAGGGGATTTTTAATTTCCGGGAAATCTGTAAAATTCGTTTCTTCTTCAGGTTCATCGGGTGAACCAGCCCAAGGATTTCGAAACCTTTATCCGCGTATTTTTTCCGGAGTTTGATCAGCTCCGGTATCTCATGGATACAGGGCGCACACCAGGCAGCCCAAAAGTTAAGCAGCACAATTTTTCCCTGGTAATCCTCAAGACGAACATCATTCCCGGCAGTGTCCTTTAAGATGAATGACGGTTTTTCCTTTTTTTCGGATTGGGCGACCAGCGTAGTGGAAAGAAACAAGCCAATAAATAAAAAAATCGGGATTAAAATGAACTTGAAGGAAGCGGGGCGCGGCATTATTTCTCCTACGTTTTTAGATGCTACTCAATTTAACGGCAGTCGCACTGTTTGCAAGCAAATCAATTTTTTGATGCACTAAACAGTTGCCAGGTACAATACGATAATAAAGCGTGTTGCAGAATGTCGTCAGTCAGGAATTTTGCTTTGGATTGAACTATTGTAAAACCTGGCAATATATATTAATATTGTACTCAGTCGTTTTCAACAACTGTGAAATCAAAAAGTTCGATTCAGGGGCGGATCAGTGGACACCGAAAATTGTTAAACACTCAGGTCAAATATGAAAAGAAAAAATATCCTCGCACAGCTTATTCTGATAATCTTATTAAGCATTACCGCTATTCATGCGGAAACGATCGACACCGGCCAGGCAAAGATTTCCCTGGTTTCTGAGGTGAATTCGATTCAGGCGGGTCAACCCTTTTGGATCTCCATGCGGATGACTCTTACGCCCCACTGGCATGTTTACTGGATTAATCCCGGTGATGCCGGCGCGGCACCGTCGATTAAGTGGGAGCTACCCGAGGGATTTAAGGCCGGCGATATTCAATGGCCTTATCCGAAGCGAGTGCCGCTCGACGAATTCGTTAATTTCGGCTATGAAGATGATGTGGATTTCCTGATTGAAATTACCCCGGCGAAATCTTTAGCTGCCGACTCAGAAATTACTTTGAAAGCCAGTGTAAATTACCTGATTTGTAAAGATATCTGTATTCCGGAATCGGGAGATTTATCGTTGACGCTCCCGGTAGGCGCCGGGAAAGCAGAAGCGAACCCCGCGGAGTTGACCAACTTTGCCAATGCCCGGGCAAAACTACCGATTAAAAGTGTAGACTGGCAAATTGCCGCCAGTATTAGTGATACAACGTTGTATGTTTCCGCCATTCCCCCGGCGTGGTTTAACGATGAAATTTCCCAGATTGAATTTTATCCGGAGGAAGAATACCTGATTCACAACAGCGCACCGCAACCGTTGACTAAAGTTGGTAATGGATACCAGTTGGCTGTTCCCCTTTCTCCCGATCGTGAGGGTGATCCCACTGAAATTCGCGGGATGCTGGTCTCCGATATCGGCTGGCGGGGCGCCGGATCGGAAAGAGCACTGGCGATAGAAACCGCTGTCGGGAAAGGCACATTGCCGGTTGGTAATGCCGCTGGCGCCGATGGCGTAAATAGTTGTGGCCTCGCCCTGGTGTTTGCATTTATCGGCGGTATGATCCTCAACCTGATGCCTTGTGTATTACCGGTATTATCGTTGAAAATTCTCGGATTCGTGCAGCAGGCCGGGGAAGATAAGAGCAAAGTTTTTCAGCATGGGTTGTCGTTCACCGGTGGTGTATTGGTCTCTTTCTGGATTCTCGCCGGGGCATTATTGCTGCTGCGGGCCGGCGGCGAACAACTGGGCTGGGGATTTCAACTGCAGTCGCCGGTGTTCGTAACCATTCTTTCCATTTTCCTCTTTCTGTTTGGATTAAGCCTGTTTGGCGTTTTTGAAATTGGTACATCGTTGATGAATGTCGGTCAGGGAAATGCCATGCAGCAGAGCGGCAACTTCGGTTCCTTTATGAGTGGCGTTACCGCGACAGTAGTGGCCACACCGTGTACCGCGCCATTTATGGGAGGCGCTTTGGGCTATGCGATTAGCCAGCCGCCGCTGAACTCGATGTTGATTTTTACCTTTCTCGGACTGGGGATGGCCGCGCCGTATGTCGTACTTGCATCCGTGCCGGGATTGCTCAAATTTGTCCCTAAACCGGGCCCCTGGATGGACTCCTTGAAGCAATTTATGGGATTCCTCTTAATGGCCACGGTTATCTGGTTGATCTGGGTTTTTGGTAGCCAGGCCGGGACTAATGCCATTTCCGCGCTGTTGCTGGTGTTGATGTTCAGCGGAATGGCCGCCTGGATTTTCGGCCGCTGGGGCAACATCATGAAGGCGAAGAAAACCCGCCTGACCGCTCAGCTAATTGCTGCCTTAACGATGATTATTCCGCTCTACTTTTTTCTCAGCAATCTTGATTTTCTCGCAGTAACGCCTGAGCAGAGCAGCAGCGCTGCTGTTCAGGAAGAAGGCGCGATTCAGTGGCAGGATTTCTCGCCACAACTGGTTTCCCAATTGCGGGAGGAAGGAAAACCGGTGTTCATCGATTTTACCGCGAAATGGTGCTTAAGCTGCCAGGTAAATAAAAAAGTGGCGTTCAGTTCTTCGGAAGTGCAGGCGGCGTTTGCGGATAAGGGAATCAATGCGCTGATTGCCGATTGGACCAATTACGATGCAACCATTGCCAAGGCGTTGGCGGAGTTTGGCCGAAACAGTGTGCCGCTCTATGTGCTCTACAGTCCCGATCCGGCGAAGCAGCCGATTGTCCTCCCGGAATTGTTGACGCCCGGCATTGTGCTGGATGCATTACAGCAGCTTTAAATCACTTCATTACCGCCCGAGAAGTGACTATGCAGACTCATTTCGGGCGGTATTACTTTCCATAAAAATAACCGGCCGTTCGTCGAGGACTTCGTCAGGGATATTTGCAGCCGCTTCCCAAAGAATATTCCCGGTAGTGCCCGGTTTGTAGGCATTTTCGCTGAGGTAGCGTTTCCAGGCGCGGGTGCCCGGTTTAAAGTGAAAGAGGCCATGCATGTGGCGAATCACTTTGTTCGGATAGACACCTGCTTCGGCCACCTTATCAATATATTCTATCGTTCTTGCGATGATCTCCCGGCGGCTCGGTGGCTGGCGCTCGTCGTTATAAAAGGTGGCATCTACCGCGGCAAAGAGGAAGGGATTTTCGTAAGCGGCTCTGCCGAGCATCACCCCATCGACATGCTGCAGATGCATTTGCATATCTTCAATCGTTTTAATCCCGCCGTTAATCTCGATGGTCAGATGGGGAAATTCCCGCTTTAACCGGTAGACATCCTCGTAGCGCAGCGGGGGAATAGTGCGATTCCCTTTCGGATCAAGCCCTTGCAAGAGGGCAATCCGGGAATGCACGATAAAGCGTTCGCAGCCATAGCGGGAAACGACATCGACGAAATTGGCCATATCTTCATAGCGTTCGAGGTCATCGATGCCAATACGATGCTTCACGGTTACCGGAATCTTCACCGCTGCCTGCATCGCCGCCACACTGGCGCCGACCACTTCCGGCTGCGCCATCAAACAGGCGCCGAAGTTGCCTTTCTGCACGCGATTGCTCGGACAGCCAACATTGATGTTCACTTCGTCATATCCCCATGCTTCGGCAATTTTCGCACTCTGCGCCAGCTCGGCGGGATCATCCCCACCCAACTGCAGCACCAGCGGATGTTCCGGCTGGTCAAAACCGATAATGCGCTCACGATCGCCGTGGATCACCGCGCCAGTGGTTTTCATCTCAGTATATAACATGGTATGGCGGGTAATCTGCCGCATAAACGAGCGATAATGACGATCGGTCCATTCCATCATCGGGGCAATACTGACTGGCCGTTTATCTGTATATTTCATTTTTTTTCGCGTTTTTCTTTTTTCATTGCTTATATTGGCGATCCAAAGATAATGCGAAAGGGCAGACGAGAATAGTGCTTTTTCGAAAATAGCAAATAATAGCGCACTTAAACCATTATTATAGCATGCAACTAGCGATCTTGTGATGTTGCTATCAATCGTTTTAAAGACAATGCTTAAATTATAGGACGATAAATTAAAGATTGATTTTTGACCGCAAATGGTTAAATTGCGCCGGGTGAAACTATGCAAGAACGTATCAATAAGATAATAGAATTCCTGATTAAGGAAATTTCACAGCTCTCCGAACCGTTCGGGCTCAACATCGAAAGACTCTCCGAAAAGCTTTTAAAAGAAGGTTACACCGAGGGGGAAATCCACAAGGCGGTTGAGTGGGTGATTATGAATTTGAATCACGAAAACGTCAGCTATGCCTCGCAGATTGTCAAACAATCCCCGCCGGCGGTTCGCTTCTTGATTGCCGAAGAGTTGAATTTCTTTTCCCCGGAAGCGCACGGATACCTGATCCAGTTGCAGATGCTTGGGATTATTTCCGCCCTGCAGGTAGAGCAGATTATTGAACGCTGTTTTCTGCTCGGTATGGGAAAAGCCGGCATTGATGATGTAAAAAATGTAGTTTCCCAGATGCTCCTTGGGAAGGAAGTGGGAACTTTTGATACGGATGCGGTGTATTATCCGGGCAATGACATGCTAAACTGATAGAGCGAGATGAGTAAAAGTAACGGAAAAAAATTAGTAATTGTTGAGTCTCCTGCCAAAGCAAAAACCATCAACAAGATTCTTGGTAAAGATTTCAGCGTTTCCGCCTCGGTAGGTCATGTGATCGATCTGCCCTCCAATAAACTGGGGGTAGATATCGAGAATGGCTTCCAGCCGGAATATACGGTTATTAAAGGCAAGAACGATGTTATCAAGAAGTTGAAATCTGCTGCGAAGGGGGTATCGGAAGTATTACTGGCGACGGACCCCGACCGCGAAGGGGAGGCGATTGCCTATTTTGTTGCCGATAGCATCAAGAAGATCAATACTAATATTCAGCGCATAGAATTTAATGAAATTACCAAGCCGGCCGTATTGCGGGCGTTGGAAAACCCCCGCACCATCGACATGGACCGCGTGCAGGCTCAGCAGGCCCGCCGCGTGATGGACCGTATCGTCGGTTACCAGGTCAGCCCGGTATTGTGGAGCACTATCCATAAGGGATTGAGCGCCGGCCGGGTGCAATCCGTTGCCCTGCGCCTGATCTGCGAACGCGAAGATGAAATCGAAAAATTTGTCCCGGTCGAATACTGGAGCATTACCGCCGATCTGGAAACCGAATCGAAAGAAAAATTTTCCGCCAAGCTGGTGCGCATCGGAAAAGAGAAACTTGATCCGAATAAATTCCGCATCTCTAACCAGGGGGAAGCGCAGAAGCATTACGAGCAGTTGCTCAAGGAAAAGTTCCAGGTTTCCAAGATCAAACGGGAGAAGATTAACAAACGTCCCGCCCCGCCCTTTATTACCAGTACATTGCAGCAGGATGCCGCCCGCCGCTTTGGCATGACGACGTCCCGAATTATGTCCAATGCCCAAAAGCTTTACGAAGGGATTAATATCGGGGAAAAAGGAGAAGTCGGCTTAATTACGTATATGCGTTCCGATTCGGTGCGGGTCAGCCCGGAAGCGATTAAGTCTGTGCGGGAATATGTCGCCTCCAGTTATGGCCCCGACTATCTGCCTCCGAAGCCGAATGTTTACAAAACGAAAAAAGGCGCACAGGATGCGCACGAAGCGATTCGCCCGACCTACATTAGCAGCGAGTATGAGCCGAAGAAGCTAAAACCTTTTCTGACGCCGGATCAGTTCAAGATCTACGATTTGATCTGGAAACGTTTCGTTGCCAGCCAGTTAAAACCGGCGGTCGCCGATCGCCTCACCATTGAAATCACTGCCGGTGACTACCTTTTCCGCGCCAGTGGGGAAGTGATTACTTTCCGGGGTTGGATGCTGGTTTATCAGCCCCAGCCGGAAGAAAAGAAAAATGATGACGAGGATGGTGAACAGCGTCCGGAAAATCTCCCCCAGAAAATATCGGAAGGGGAAGTGCTCAACCTGCTTGAGCTGATCCTGAAGCAGCATTTTACCAAACCGCCGGGCCGTTTTTCGGAAAGCTCCCTGGTGAAGATGATGGATCGGCTCGGTATCGGGCGGCCGAGTACTTACGCGGCGATTATTTCCACCCTCTTCAATCGGAAGTATATTGTGAAGATGGATCGCGCCCTCGCCCCAACCGAATTAGGCCGCACCGTTAACTTTTTGCTGGTGAATAACTTCCCGGATATCTTCAATGTGCAGTTTACTGCCAATATGGAAGAAGGTCTGGATAAGATTGAGCAGCATGAGTCCTCCTACGGAGAGACCCTCGATAACTTCTACCTGCTCTTCAAGAAAACCCTCGATCAGGTGACCGACAATATCAAGTCGATCAAGCAATCCCTCCAGAAGGATTCCGGGGAAAAATGCGATAACTGCGGGAAGCCGATGTTGATCAAGTGGGGCCGGAACGGGCAGTTCCTTGCCTGCAGCGGCTATCCGGAGTGTAAAAACACCCGCCCGCTGGAAGCGCCGCCGGAGCCGATTGAAACCGACGAAAAGTGCGATAACTGCGGCAGCACCATGGTGATCCGCCAGGGGCGCTACGGCGAGTTTATGGCTTGCTCCCGCTATCCGGAATGCAAAACCACCAAGCCGATCAGTACCGGGGTTTCCTGCCCGAATGACGGTTGTAACGGCACTTTGGTGCAAAAGCAATCCCGCAAAGGGAAGATCTTTTTCGGCTGCGACCAGTTCCCGAAGTGCAACTACGCCATCTGGAACAAACCGCGCGCCGAGGCCTGTGGTAAATGCGGCTTTCCACTGGTGGAAGAAAAAACTACCCGCAATGACGGTTTTTTCCTGCAGTGCCCGAGCTGTAAGCATAAGGAAAAAGTTGAAGAGTTGTAAAAACGGTTGGCACCTCTCCAGCCGTTAGCGCTTGCTTTGTTAATACTGTCCGCTAAAGCCTTACCCATCCCCTGAAAAATTATCAAAAACCCAATCGGCATTTGTAAAATTCCCTAACCTGTAGTATTATTGGACGACGGAGTTTCGCGGAGTTCTCAAAATCTCTGAAATTAAATTACCTTTTTATACTTGTGAAAGGTGAATATTTTCTTTTCTAAAGGCTGATCTGTTCGGGGGATAAGTCGTTTATAATAGACATCTTATAGCTTTTGAAAATGAACTTCCTGTAAAAAAATAAAAATAATTCAACTTTTTTTCTAAAAATTCCCCCGACCTGCCAATATGAGAATGTAGACGAACGTTCGTAAAGATTC
>JAUIFT010000068.1 GCA_030430345.1 Calditrichia bacterium
CAATCTCTAGTATTTTGTATCGCATGAGATTGCTTCGTCGTTGCCCCGCAGGAATCCCTTTGGGGCACTCCTCGCGATAACAAAATTTATTAAATGATTTTTTCATCATAGAAGAATTATGGATTTTATCATGAATGCTCCGGAAGTAAAAAAAGATACCGAATCATACCGCGATCATATTGCTACAGTAAACGAATCCGGTGCGCGGAACTGGATTTATCCCAAGAAACCCGCCGGGAAATTTTATAATGCCCGGACAATCGTCAGCATCGTTCTGCTAATCTTCCTTTTTGGCGCGCCGCTGATGAAGATTAACGGCCAGCCGATGATTTTGCTAAACGTCATCGAACGTAAATTTATCCTTTTTGGACTGGCATTCTGGCCGCAGGATTTTCATCTGTTCGCCCTGGCGGTGCTAACTTTTATCGTCTTCATCATTCTCTTTACCGTTGTTTTTGGGCGTGTCTGGTGCGGCTGGGCCTGTCCGCAAACCATTTTTATGGAAATGGTTTTCCGGAAAATTGAATATTGGATCGAAGGCGATGCCCGTCAACAACGCGCTTTGAATAAAGCGCCCTGGACGATGAACAAAATTACCAAGAAAGTATCCAAGCAGGTTATCTTTTATGCGCTATCCTTTTTGATTGGGAATACTTTTCTGGCATACATTATTGGCATCGATGAACTAATCAAAATTGTCACCGATCCACCTTCGCAGCACGTTGCTGGCCTGACCGCGATGATTGTTTTCAGCACGCTGTTCTACGGCGTCTTCTCCTGGTTTCGCGAGCAGGCCTGTGTGATCGTTTGCCCCTACGGCCGCCTGCAGGGGGTTTTGCTGGATCAAAGCTCCATTGTGGTTTCCTACGATTTCAAACGCGGAGAACCGCGCGGAAAATTGCGCAAAAAAGCACCGCAGCCACTGGTAGAAACCGGAGACTGCGTCGATTGTCACCTTTGCGTGCAGGTTTGCCCAACCGGTATCGACATTCGCAACGGCACCCAATTGGAATGTGTAAACTGCACTGCCTGCATCGATGCCTGTGATTCGGTAATGGAGAAAATAAAGAAGCCGAAAGGGCTGATTCGTTATTCTTCTTATCAGGGGATTCTTGAAGGCGCCAAGCTTCGCTTTACACCGCGGGTCATTGGTTACAGTGTCGTATTAACACTATTGCTAAGCCTTTTCGTTTTCTTGTTAACCAACCGTGTGCCGGTGGAAACGAGCATCTTGCGCACACCGGGCGTTTTATATCAAACCCTGGAAGATGGCACGATTCAGAATCTCTATAATGTGAAAATTGTAAATAAATCATTCGAAGAAAGAACGATTACATTTGCCCTTAAATCGCCCCGTGGGAAAGTAAAACTGGTTAGTGGCAGTCAATTGGACGTTTCGCCTGATGGCCTGTCGGAATCGGCGTTATTTGTCCAGATTCGCCCGGAGTTGCTTGATGGTGTTAAAACCATTATTGAGATTGAAGTTCTGAGTGGCGAGGAAATTTTGGAGACCGTTGAGACTTCTTTTGCCGGACCGACGGCGACGCAGTAAATGAGCTTTAGGCTAAGGGCAGTCAGGCGGTATATATCAGCCTTCAGCCTGATCCCTAATTACCTAGAAAAATGGAGAAAAAATGATACGTAAAGAATTATATTGGCCAATTGGTATCAGTCTTGTTCTCTTCGGGTTTGTCAGTTTTCTGATTACATTTCTATTCTTTTCCCGAACTGTGCCGGTAAATCTGGTCAGTGAGACTTATTATCATGATGCTTTGAATTACCAGGATCAACTTGACCGCATTGCCCAAACTAAAAACCTGGCGGAAAAACCTGCCTGGCATTACAATGTGCAGGATGGTTACCTGGAGATCGAATTTCCCGCCTCAGCCAACAGCGAAGAATTAAAAGGAACAATTGCTTTCCTGCGCCCGTCCGATGCAAGCAGGGATATCCGAATGACATTATCGCTGGATGAAAATGGCAAGCAGCGAGTCGCAACCGCGGAGCTGGGGAAAGGGCTTTGGAAGAGCCAGCTTCAATGGGATACACCGGAGGGGCAATACTTTCAGGAAGAAGTTTGGTCGATTCAATAACCGTTTTCCGGAAGGGTGCCACGTTGCCGTCGAAAAAGAGCAAAATTGAATTTGTTTTATATAGCTGTTTTTTATCGGATTAGCCATGGAAGGTGCCAATCATTTTAACTACAGGTGGCAAATAAAAGTGAATGATGTTCGGACATTAACATGCTGAAAAAAATAAAGTTAGACTGTTGGTAAGGTTCTTGCTCTCTCCACTATCGAAAAGCCACCTAAAGTTGTTCTATTCAATGATTGATAACCGGAGGTAAAGTTATGGAAAGCAAAGTCGCCAGGGAAGTGATGACAAAAGATGTCCTGACAGTCAAGTCGGATTGGCCGCTTGATCACCTTGCGGAGTACTTAATCGAGAACGCAATTTCCGGAGCGCCAGTGCTCTCGCCGGAAGGGAAATTAGTCGGCGTTGTATCGATGACCGATATTGTTCGCCATGATATCATTCCTTTAAAAGAACCTTACAAAGATGCCAGGCATGTATTTTATGAAGATTTACTGGCACATGAATATGGACCGTCTGATGCCGAATCTTTTCGTTTTGAACATGAGAGAGATATTCTAGTGGAAAATATTATGACCCCGATGGTCTTTAATGCGGAAGAAGAAACACCCGCCACTGACATTGCCGATATGATGATCCGCGGACGCATCCATCGTATTATGATTACAAAAGACGAAAAGTTGACCGGCATCGTCACCGCGCTGGATTTACTGAACTTAATTTTAGCTAAAAAAGAAAAGTAATGACGGAAACCAAAACAAAACATATCCTGCTGGTCGATGATGAAAAGAATATGCGCTTTTCATTGGCCTTCTTGCTGGAGGCGGCAGGTTATAGAATTAGCCAGGCTGGTAATGGCTGGGAAGCGCTGGATCGCCTGCTGACAATGCGTAATAATGGTCAGCAGGTTGACCTGGTTATTACCGATATTCGCATGCCCCATACCGATGGAATGGCATTGATCGAACATCTGAAGCGTTTACATTATCAAATTCCCGTTTTAGTGATTACCGAGTATGGAAACAGAAAACTGAAAACTACGATAATGAAAAATGGCTGTGCGGGGTATATGGATAAACCCTTTGATGAAAAGGAATTGATTAAGAAAGTGAAAATGATTCTGAACTTACCTGACAGATCGGACATCTCCGACACTTGAGAATGACTCCTGCCACCTGCTCCATTTAACCTTTTCTCTGATTCTTCCCGTCATACTGATTCAAAAAGCGTGACCAGTTTCTCTACATTTGAGGCGCTGCGGTAGGGATCCAAACGCTGATGATCTGGCAGTAAAAGATGCCCCTCTTTTTTCCAGATTTTAAATTGTGCAGTAATAAAAGCGGCCATTTGTTCCGGCTCATCCGGCGAAAAATTTTTCCCGCTGTCTGTTTCCTTCAGCACGGATCCGACCAGGCTTTTCTTTGGGCCCACTGCTAAAATCGGTTTGCGTAAGGCGAGGTAATCGTAGGTTTTTGCCCCGATGCTTTTGTGCGCATAACTCATTTGCGCCAGCGGGCGGAATAGCAGGCTGGCCTGGCGGGAGTATGCCATCATCTCATCATAGGGCTTGTAGGGAATTAATTGCAGATTTACCTGCGGGTAATTTTCTGCGGCTGCCTGAAAACCCTCAAACACTTTCCCGATAAATACGACGTCAATTTTTTTCGTCATTTCGGCAGGGAGCATTGCAATCGCTTTAAACAAGGGTTCCCAATGTTGATATTTGTTCAGATGCCCGAAAAAGAGGATCATAAAACGGTCGGTGCGTATTTCCGCGGTGTTAACAGATCCAAAGCCGTTTTGAATGACCTGGTAATTGTTCGGCGCTTTCTCCGCGAAAATCTCGGTGATCCCTTTCGTGACGCTGGTGACGGCATTTGCCTGACGCAGCACGGAGCGCTCCATTCGGGTATTAATTCGTTTCACCAGACCATCTTCCTGCAGCTCCGCTACCCAGAACGCTTCCGTCCAGGGATCGCGAAAATCCGCCACCCACTTAACTTTGGTTTTTTGAGCAATCTTTTTTGCAATCAGCTGCACTGTTTGCGGAGGGGAAGTGGAAAAAATGACCTCGATGTTTTCGTCCCGGACAATCTTCTTTCCGGCTTTCACCGCGTAGGGAATCCAGCCAATGCGGGCATCGGGAATAAATAGTTTGGCGCGAATCCACTTGGCGATTTTTTCCTTCGAACTATCGCTTTTCTGCGGATTCAAAACGAAAGTGGGGATCTTCTCATCTTTCTTTTTACCGGTGAGCTTGCGATAGATATTATACGGCTCGATAATGTCGGTTTTATAAACGATGCATTCCGGCGGCACTTCCTTTTCCAATCCATGGTCGAGGGCAGGATAATCGCCATCCGCAACGGTGAGAATCACCGGCTGCCAGCCTAATGCCGGCAATCGCTTGACAATTTTAATCACGCGCTGAATGCCCGGGCCGCCTGCCGGCGGCCAGTAATAGGTAACGATAAGCACTTTTTTCATAGGAAAATCAATATTCCGCAGGATACTGGTTAAACAGATGCATCTTTAAGATGCTGCTTCTTTTAAAAGGAAATTGCGGGTATCGCGGCCACAATTAAACAAAGCATCAATAATTGACAGGTGCGATTCAAATCCTTTCCAAAGTTGTGGATACTCCGGATGTTCAAACTTCGCATAAGTCAGGGTGATGCCCTGACCGGCCAGCAATTCGCCGTCATTATAATTTTTCCCGCCACCGTCGCCGGAGAGATAAGTGTTGGCATCCAATGCCTGGCATATATCCACGATTAATTCCGATTTTTGCCGGAATGCGGGCAAAAGCTCGGAGAGTCGCGCCGTTTTATATGGAATTTCCAGATAATCGGCGATCGCTTCAATCAGGGCGATGTTCAGGTCAACTAACTGCGCGTGCTGCTCCAGGTGCGGCTGAAGCAGATCAAAAACTTCCTGAAAATAAGGGGCTTTTTTATAATTAAGGGTGATGCTTTTTATATGTTTTTCCCGCCAGCGCTCATCCGCAAATTTAATTTCCAGATAGGTCGCTTTCCCTTTTCGGCCCTGCGGCACCTGGGTGGGAATTGTTAAGTAGCTTGCGCCATTGGGATTCTTGATGCGATTTCGCGCTGCAAAACTCTGCCCCCGTGGATACTGAACGGCATCAAGATATACAAAAATATCGCAGTTGATCATTTTGTAGAAATAGCCGATCCAGGGCAGATAGTTTGGCTGATGGATGGCAACTGTACGGTTATTTGCGGTCATATTCTTTCGCTAGTTTATCAAATAATTGTTGGAATCGGGATTTAATATCATCGTGTTGATCATATTCCCGAAAGGGAAATTGCGCCGGAGGTGGCGTGGTGATTTTTAATTCATACTGGTATTTTCTCTGAGAGATGCCGGTCAGCGATGCCAGCACTTTACCGGGAGACTGGCAAAAATCCCGATACTGAATAATCAAGCTGTTTTCTGTGCTAAAGGATGCAATCTGCTGCCGGTAATAACGTTGCAGGAAGAAGACCTGGCCGGCAATCTGCGTCCAGTAGTCGGCATCCTTGATCTGTTCATATTCGACCGGTGTATAGCTCCACCAGTTATTTAAATCTTCATAATGCTTTTTGCGCGCTTCCAGAATAGAGATTGCGCTGTCCAGCGGATCCCGTTCGATGTAAACATAGAGCACCTTGCCGAGGATTTCCTGCATTTTCCGCAAATGATAGGCGCCAAAAATATTTTTGAAGACCATCGGCCGCTGAAATTCGTGCTGCATATTTGCCAGGGTAAGTTTTAGCAATTGCCAGTTAATATCCGCTTCCCGCTCGGCGGATTTGCTAACATCTTCCATGGTTTCTTTCCGGAGCAGATGCCGCCAGAAATAGCCAAATTCGTGAATATCTGACAAGCCTTTAGTGCTGGCATAGTGAGATTGAAAGGAGATCTCTCCCGGCTGATCTTTCAGCACCTGTTTTGCCAGGCGGATGCCATGCACCGGCGCCAGCCAGAAACGGGCAGCAAGATTGTTGATATAGCCGCAATCCAGCGAGGAGGCGAGCACCTGACTAATTAACGTTGTGCCGGAACGGGGCGGGCCAAAGATGAATATGAATGGGTGATCAATCGGATAATCCCGATACAAAGCCTGCTCCCGGGCCTGCAATACACGATTCATTTCCAGGAGAAAATCTTCTTCCTGCTCATCCTTGTGGTAGCCTTCCCGGCGCTGCTCATTAAATGATTTTAGAGAGGTTGGCATAGTTTCTCGGAGTTCAATGTTCAGAGTTCAAAGTTATTACTCGTCCCATCCCGGCCTTCCGGGATGCTTCTCGTTCCCCAACGGAGTGTGGCAACGAGGGCTTAAGCTGCTTATTTGCTCAGTCATCCATCCAGCGAATTACCTCAAACGCTTCCGCGTACTGACTGCCGCACTGCACCCCGCGCATCCGCACCTGACTGCGAATAAAGCTTTCGTCGGAATAACCACGCCCGGCAGCAATCTGCGATTGATAACACATAATCGCTGCCAGCTTTTTAGCGATGTGCGCTTCTTCCAGTTTGATGAAACAGTTGGTGGTCATGGTCAAATTATTCCAGGGCATTTCATAGCCGAGAATGCGAGTGAATTTAAAAGCGCGAATCCCCTCATTGGCAATGGTTTGATGATCCTGGTGGACGTCGGAACGGGCCGGCAGCAGCACCAGGTCCGGGGAAATCTGGCTACGCAGTTTCACCAGATCTTCCAGCAGTTCCTGCCGATACTGAGGAAACTTGCGCACCGGGTAGCGATAGACGAAAAGGTTTTCAGAAGGAATGCCGAGCACTGCAGAGGCTTTCCGGATTTCCTGGTCGAGGATGTCTTTCGGCAACCCCTCCGGCACGGAATCTTCCGCAATCGAAAAGGCGGCATAATAAACGGATTTTCCCGCGGCAGTAAATTTGGCGATTGTACCGCCGCAGCCGAACTCGCCGTCATCAGTGTGTGGCCCTAAAACTAATACGCGTTGAATATTTTCCATCTGCCGCCTTTAGCTAAAATAATGTTCGATTTCGGAAGGTCCGTTTATAAATTCGTTGCTGTCGATATACATTTGCTTCCAGATATAAAACCCGGTCAACAGCCAAATGTAATTGTAATGCCAGCGCATGCGGGGATGCGGCGGGGCAGCAAAGATTGCCTGAATGTAGTCGTAATTGAAAATGCCGTCCGCACTAACTTTTTCCCGGGTAAGAATTTTTTCTGCCGTCGCTTTCAAATCCTTCTGATACTGCAGATAGGGATTAAAGGTAAAGCCCCATTTTTTCTTCCGGAGAATTTTTTCCGGTAAATATGGCTGCATTGCTTTCCGTAAAAGGGATTTGGTTTCATTGAAGCGCATCTTCTGCTGGGCCGGAATGGAAAAGCCCAGTTTTACTAAATCCAGATCGAGGAATGGCACTCTTTCTTCCACGGAATTGGCCATGGACATCCGGTCTTCCGTCAACAGGTAGTCGTTGACCATCTTGCTGCGAAATTCGGTTTTATAAACTTTGTCGAGGGCGCTGGCTGTGCCGTTGCTGCTAAACAATTCGCGAAAATCGTCAATCACCGGCGCAATCGGTTCGTTTAAAAAAGCCGGGTGATAAATCTTCTGCCAATGCCGCTGGTCAAAATCCCAGACATTGCGCAAGATCAGGTAGAACTTGGCGATGTTCCCGGTCGCGAGCATCATTTGCACGCCCCGGCGGTGTTGATCGAGGGCGAGTTTTCCCATGCCGGTTTGTACGGTGTAGCTAAATGCGCTGAGTTTGGAAAACAGGGCAGATTCCAGCCCACGCGGCAGCACGCTGTGCAGGCGATTGAAGGGATAGATAAAATTATGAATATCATATCCGGAAAATAATTCATCCCCACCGAGGCCACCCAGCACCACTTTTACATGCCGGGAAACAAACTGGGACATCAAATAACCCTGCAACAAATTAATCTTCGGCTCTTCCGCATGCCAGATCACCCGGGGAAGGTTTCGCATAGGGCTGAGGTCCATCCGCAGGTTCTGGTGATTGGTCTGATAGTGATCGGCAACCAACTGCGCATCGTCATTTTCATCACTGGGCTCGTTAAAGCCGAGGGTGAAGGTGTTGATTTTCTCAACGCCGGCCTCCCGCATCATCGCAACGATACTGCTGGAATCCATTCCGCCGGAAAGATAGACGCCGATAGGCACATCGCTGACTAACTGCCGCTTGACTGCCTGAAAAAGGTATTGAGGAATTTCTTCCAGCCAGTCGGCCTCCGTCTTATTGGGCTCAATACGATAGTTCGGCACAAAGTAGGGGGCGGATTTTACAATTTTTCCATCTTCAACAATAGCATAATGGGCCGGGGGCAGGCGAAAGATATTTTTGAATAAAGTTTGCCGCGATTGGGTGTAGCGCAAGTTGATCTGCTGATGCAGGGCTTGCGGGTTGATTTCCCGGCTGACCTGTGGATGGAGAAGGATCGCCTTCTGCTC
>JAUIFT010000810.1 GCA_030430345.1 Calditrichia bacterium
TTGCCAGGTGACCGTTTCCTGCTCACCAAACTGGAGATTGTCCAATTGCGGATTGGAAAAACTGCGGCGCTGCAGCGTCTTTTCGGAAAGATCGCCGAGGTAGGCTTCATCGGGGTGATTGAAAGTGTTCGCAGCCGTGGCGAACATCTTGCGGTCCGCAGAGAGGGAAATGCTTCCGAAAATTGGGCCGCTATCACCGAGAATTTTTTTCTTCTTACCATTCTTGGCAGATACTTCATAAAGACTGCGTTGGGTATTTTCCGTCATCACAACGAGGAGATTCTTTTTATCTTTCCAGACAAAGGATTCCCCGGTTGCCGGAAAGTCGCCATGATGATTTTTCAGTTCATTCTTCTCAGTATTGAGAACGAAAAGGCTGTGTGGGTAGGGATCGTTGTAGCTGACGGCGCCCAGCCAGGCGATATATTTACCGTCAGGCGACATTTGAGCCAGTTCCAGCTTGCCATCGGTATCATAAATTTTCTTGCCTTGCCCGCCGGCAGCGGAAACCAGATAATTGTCGGTATGCATGTATTTATCATCGATAAAAGGCGTATCGCCCGCACGGTAGATGATTTGCCGGCTGTCTGGCGTCCAGGTGAGTTCCCAAACATTTTCCGGACCTTCAGTAACCAGACGGCTTTCCCCACCGCTAAATGGCACGGCATGGATGCGGCTGATGACGTCCCAGCTCCCTTCAACTTGCTGATCGAAGCCCTGTTTATGGGCAGCGGCAACTTCCGCGGTCTTCGCATCTTTCATCAAATATGCAATTGTCTTTCCATCGGGGGAAACAGCATAATCTGCCACGTCCCGGGGGGCAGCAGTTAGCTGGACTGCCTCACCACCATTCAGGGGAATGCCGTATACTTGTCTCTCTTTGTGGTATGATTTCCGGGTACTGCGGAAGGTAATCATCTCACCATCGGGCGTCCAGGCAATATCGCTGACGGAATTTGGTTTCCGGACATAGGCCCGCGCCTCGCCACCAAGTGTCGGAACCACCCAAAGCTCCGTATAGTTTGCGCCGGGTTTTTCGTCCGCATCCCGCGCAACAGACAATGTGTAAGCGATATAGTTGCCTTGCGGTTGCATCTTGACCGCGCCGACGGTCTTAATGTTGACAATTGATTCCGGGGTCAGTTGCTGAGCATATAATGCCGAAAATAAACAAGCGAAAATCAGCATTAGCATAGTGCCAGTTAAATAAAAATTCCGTAAGCGCATCTTTGTCTCCCAATTTTAAATATGCGGTAAAAAAATGTCTCAAATTCATGCTACTAAACTAAGTTTGCAGTGTCGGATTTGCTGCTTTGCTGTCGATTGCGATCCTGTTCTTCCAGTTTCAGGATAACCTAATATACCATATTTTTTCCATCAGGCAACGAATGTGCACAATTGTGGGATCATCGCTCGACTTTTAAGAAAGAATGGCGCATTTTCAATAAGGGTAAAGAGACCAGGAAAAATACCAGAATGAATACGCCGGCAAAAAAGTAAAACGCGGTGGCGTATCCCTGGTGATCGATAAGGTAACCCATTAACGGGCCGATGAAGGCAAAAGAAAGGCGCACCCCAAGACTGCTGATGGAGTTTG
>JAUIFT010000069.1 GCA_030430345.1 Calditrichia bacterium
ATGTCATTCTTATGGATATCGGGCTGCCGGGCATCTCGGGCATAGGTGGGATTCGGCTGATCAAGGATCGCTACCCGGATATCGACATCATTATGTTTACCGTTCATAATGACTCACATAAGATCTTTCAATCGATATCCGCCGGCGCTTCCGGCTATCTCCTGAAAAACAGCCCTTTTGAGGAAATCAAAAAGACAATTGAAATAGTTTTTGCCGGTGGTTCGAGAATGTCGCCGGAAATTGCCCGCCGGGTGATCGAGCACTTTCAAAACCCCCGCCCGCGAAAGGAATCACCCCTTACCACCCGGGAAAAGGAAGTGGTGCAAGGGCTGGTCGATGGTCTCAGCTACAAGATGATTGCCGGGCAAATGAAGGTCTCTCTGGAAACGGTTCGCACGCACATAAAGAATATCTACCAAAAGCTGCATATTCACTGCAAGGCAGATGTTATCCGGAAAAGCCTGCGCGGTGAGATTTGAATGGCAAATGGGCAAATTTACCCATTTGCCGCATTCTTTCCATTTTCTCCAAAAATCCCGCCCCGATCAAAGATGTTCCATGAATAAAATCCGCTCCCGGCCAGCAGTGGTGGTTGCCATACTGCCGGCCGGAAACTGAAATGATTATGGTTTAGAAATCATCCCCATCGTCACCATTGCGTCCGTTACGGCCACGTTCATTTTTGTAGTTATTGAAATTGTAATTGAGCGTCAGCATCACAATTGGTGACTGCCGGGTAGAATAGTCATAGATGTAAAAATCTTGTCCACTGTAAACAAACTCATGCTTGGCGGTGCCGAATAAATCTTCTACCTGCAGCGTCGCGGTAAGCACTTTGTTGATCAGGGTTTGTTTCAATCCTAAGTCAAAAAGGAAAAACCCTTCCATTTCACCCTGGGCAGTTGTGATATTGCTGAAATACCGGCTGTTTACCTGAACAGAGCTTTTGCTGCCGAATTTCAGGGTTTGATTCAAACGCATATTCCAGCTGAAATTTTCTTCCGAAAATGCGTTCTCATTTAACACCCCCTCCACCCGGTAGTTATAGAGGTTGCCCATCAGGTTGATATTCCACCACTTCCACAGATCACTGTTAAGCATTAATTCCGCACCAAGGGCGTAATCCGTACCGACATTTGCCGGTGCCGTAAGGGTGACATTGTCCGCATAAACCGAACGCACGCGCTCTACCCGGTTATGGGATACCCGGTAATAAAGTTCGCTGGAAAAGAGGCTGCTGCCAATCGGCATCTGGTAACCGGCTTCATAGGAGTCGATATAAGTTGGCTTTAATTCAGGGTTGCCCTGACGGACGTTATAGGCATCGGTCCAGGTAATAAAAGGCTCCAGATACCAGCTGCGTGGGCGAACAATTCTCCGGGTATAGCTGGCCATCAGCTGACGATCTTCCCGAAGTTGATAACTAAAGTGAGTGGTAGGGAAATAGTCCCAGCGATTGATGGTAAAATCCTGATTGTCTTCCAATACCGAGGTGGTGCGATCGGTATACTCTGCCCGGAAACCGGCCTGATAGCCCAGACGACCGCTTTTTCCGGCGAACATGCCGTACATCGCCTGAATGTTGCGGAGATATTCAGTATTACGTCTAAACTGCGTCTGTTCCATATAGTTGCCGCTCAGAAGATCATACTCGAAAAGACCGGTGCGGTCGTTGGATTCCCCAAAGCGGGCCTGATAGCCGGCCTCAAGTTTTCCATCTTTGCCAAATGGTTGCACATAATCGAGGTTCAATTGCAGACGATTAGAGGGGCCAACTTCGCTTGAGCGCTGTCCGCTGGTGATATTGCTTTCCATGTCGAGAAGTTCATTAACAGAAAGCTCGTCGCTGTTGCGGTCATGATAGTCTGCACGCAAGGTGAGATTGTGGGATTTTTTTGAGAATGTGTGCTGATAGTTGAAATTAAGCGCAAAGAAGGTGCCGCTACGCTCGGTATTGTTGCTACTAATATAGGTCTGGCGGTTGATGCCGGTACCGGTCCACTCGTCATAATTGAGATTCGAACCACTGTTGTGAGTGCGTTCTCCATACCGGAATCCCAGGCTAAAAACATCTTTCGGCGTTAGGTTTAAATCCAGCCCGCCGCGAAAGCCGGCGCTGTTTCTGCCCCGCAAGGATTCACCTTCCGAGAGGGATACGGAACTGATTTCGTCAAACCGGGTTCTTTGCTCGGCGCGCTTGCTGCCGGGGTAATCGCGGTCATTATAATCCGCACCGGCAAAGGCGTGGAATTTCCCCATTCGATAACTGACAAGGATATCTCCACCATGTTTGTCCTCATAGCCGCCATTTAAATTAACGATGCCGCTGCTGCCTTGCAGCTTGTTCTTCTTCATAATGATGTTGATAATTCCGGAAGTGCCTTCCGCATCAAAGCGGGCGGATGGATTGGTGACTATCTCAATATTGTCGATCGAACTGGCCGGGATTTGCTGCAAAGCATCTTCGCTGTCGAGCACCGTCGGGCGGCCGTCGATCAATACGGTAAAACTGCTGCTGCCGCGCAGGCTGACGTTGCCTTCGATATCAACGGAAACCGAAGGGACATTTTTGAGGACGTCGGCGGCATTTCCCGCAGCGGAAGCATATTGCTTGCTAACGTTGATCACTTTTTTGTCAATTTGATAGGAAATCGCCGCACGTTCGTCTACAACGTCGACAGCATCGTTGGCAATTGTCTTCGCAGGAAGAATAATATCATCCAGTTCAAAAACCGGATTTGCCGGACGAATACCAATATCGCTAACCGTTTTAATTTCATAGCCGATAAAATGCACTTCCAGGTAGTAACGGCCGGAGTGAAGTCCCTCTAAAACGAATTTACCATTGGCATCACTGATGGTACCGGTAATTTGGGAACTATCGCGCTGGGCATGCAGAACGATATTTGCATATTCGATTGGGGCAAGAGTTTCCGAGTCGAGGATCTTTCCGATGATTTTTCCATTGCTAAATCCACTGCGGCCATCGCGGGAGCGTTGGGCAAACAGTGCAGTGCTAACCAATGAAAATAACATTAACAAGGTAACAATTCTAAAACGCATTTTATTCTCCTTAATACATCTCATTAATTCAGTTTTAATAATTTCTGCGCTCAATGGTAATAAAAAATTTGGTAGACATTTGGTAGATTGATAAAAATGAGTGCTGGAAATTTAATCGAGGTGAGTAGCCGCGGATAGCAGCAGGAATTATAAGTAACCGCTGCTATTTATACCGGATAATTAATACATTTTGCCGACTGTTAATTCCCGGAGTGAATACTGATAACATGTTGCCCTTCGCCATATTGATAATCAAGAATGAGCCGGTGTTTGTCGCAAATCTCTTTTACCAGCGAGAGGCCCAAACCCAGGGAGGTATTGCCATTACCATTATGGTAAAAGCGTTCCAGCAATTTTTCGAATGGCACTTTTAAGGGGGCGCCAAAGTTGCTGATGGCTAAATGCTGCGCGTCAGTTTTGATGATGATCGGACCCTGATTGGTGCCGTAACGCAGGGCGTTTCTGAGCAGGTTCTTTAAGACAATGTCAAACAAAAACGGATCGATAAGCAGTTGATGGTCATCGGATAGATTGGTGCTAATCTGGAAAGATTTCAGCTCTGCCAGCTCCTGAATGGCGGCGACATGTTTTTCGATAATCGGGCGGGTCGCGATTAATTGTTGATCCCGAAACTCGCTGTTTTCGATTTTTGTGAGCAGGTTTAGTGTTTCACTCAATCGTGAAAGCTGATTCCCTTCATCATATATCATTTTAATATTTCCCGCCTGATGGGTCATTACATTTTCATCTGCCATCAGGATTTCAGCTTTGTTGCGGATGACTGCCAGCGGGGTCTGGATTTCGTGCGCCATATTTTCGGTATATTCCTTAAGATGGCGATAATCCAGCTCAATCCGTTCCACCATTTGTTGAAAAAGATTCTGCATTCGATTAAACTCTGTTGTCGAAGTATTGATCGTTTCCGCTTTTACGCCAAGGCCAATCTGGTAATTTTTCATTGCCGTCAGGATTGCATTAAACGGGCGGAAAAGGTAGCCGCCAATAAGAATATTGAAGAGGACAATGCCAAGCGCGAGCAGGAGAAAAGCGGGGATCAACGCTTCAAAGATATCATCCCGTAAACTGTAAAAATCATCAACCGACTTTAAGATATGCACCTGGTAATAGCTGCTATCGACGGAGATAACGGTTGTTTTACTGCGGTAAGGTAACAATTCGCTACTTTCTTCATCTGCGATGAGCGTATCCTGGTATACCGGAAACTGGCCGGGCCGCGGTGCCGTCGATAATTTTATCGTTTCTACCCTTTTTGAAATTTCCTCCAGAGATTTCCCATTTTTGATTTGCCGGGCGACTCGTCTTTCCATATACCCATAGCTAATTTCCAGATCATGATCGATAAACTCATCTGCTTCGTGGGTTAAAAACAGGGCGCTGCTGTAAAAAGCGATAAAAGTAAAAATGAGGTAAATGAATGTCGTTTTCGACAATAATTTAAAGGAACGGGGTCTCTTCATGATTTAGTTATTCTCCGAAAATTTATAGCCCATACCATACATCGCATGGATATAATTTTCACCTCCGGCATGGACAATTTTTTTCCGCAGGTTCTTAATGTGGTTGTAAACGAAATCGAAATTGTCCGCCTGGTCGATGTGATCGCCCCAAAGATGTTCGGCGATGTTTTCTTTAGTGAGAAGGCGATTGGGATTGTACATAAAATACAGGAGAAGATCATATTCCTTGCGAGTTAATTTAAGAGTCTTCTCACCAATAAATACCTGGGATGCGGCGGTGTCTATTTGCAGACTTTTAAATTGTAAAATATTGTTTCTGGAAGATTTATGCCGGCGTAAAATTGAACGGGTCCGGGCGATCAGTTCGGCTTTGTGAAAAGGCTTGGTGAGGTAATCATCCGCGCCGAGATTAAGGCCGGCCACTTTGTCTTCCACGGCGTTGCGGGCAGTCACTATTAAAATACCGGTATCGTTTTCGAGTTCGCGAATTACTGGAATCAAATCCAGTCCGCTGCCATCGGGAAGGCCGATGTCGATAATCACCGCATCATATTGGTATAGATCGAGTTTCTCCCGGGAAAGGGCCAGGTTTTCCGCCTGGGCAACGATAAATCCGTCTTCTTCTAAAAATTGCCGGATATCATTCGATAAGCGGTTATTATCTTCTACTAATAATATCTTCATAAGCTTAATCTCTGAGCGGTAATATAAAGCGGGATTTGGTAGAAATTCTATGCTTTTTCGCCGGGTGCCGGCCGCTCATGATCGACCATTTTCATTAACCGCTGCGCCAGGGAGATTATAAAATGGGTATTAGCGAAATAAATCAATACCGGGGCGCAACTGATTGGGAATGATCGGCCGGTTGAGCCAATGGCTTTGGGCATTTTTTACAGCGGTGAGAAAATCTGCCCGGACGTATTTGAATCTGTCCAGCACAATATCATCCGATTCCAGTTTGATGTAGAACCCTTCCATGTAGGAAGAAATATCGGTCTCCCGAAGCGTGCGCTCAGGATTAAGTCCATTTTCCAGGCAGAGCGCGCGCAGTCTTTCCCGGGAAGTCCCGCTGATAAAAGTTGATGGTTGCAGGAACGCCTGGAGTTCCTGCAAGTGACGTAATTTCCCTTCATAAAGAATCTTTTCGGAAGAGATAAAAGAATAGGCACTCAACATTTTCCGGCGGGCTGTCGTGCTGAGGAAGGTGTTACTTTCCAAATCGAGAATATCGAATTCTATAAAATAATGGGGGAGATTGTCATAAAAGATGGTATGTTTGGCAAAGAGCCACTCACCGTACATGATATATCGACTGCCGAGGAGCTGATATAATTCGGCAGAATAGCGATGCCCCCAGGTTTTCAGCAAATCAAAATGTTTTTCCCGTGGACCCCCGCTGAGATAATGCCCCCGGCTTTGCAGGCGCAACTCGCCATCCGGGGAAAAACTGATCGCACTATTGGCGCCGTCCATCTTTTCCGCAACTACGATATACTTTCCCGCAATCGTCGAGAATGGAATGGAGGGTAGCGCTTCATCGCCCGGCTGAAAGCGGGAACCTTCAATGTGTGGCGTGCGGGGATATTTGTGGATTTGCAGCATTTTTAAGTTCAGCGTTCAGAGTTCAAAAGTTGCCCATTTGCTTACTTATTTTTTTCTGATTAAAGCAATCATGTGATTGGGCACGTAGTCGAATTTGATATTTTTGACCGGCAGATCAGCCGCAAATTGCCGAATCTGCTTCTCGTCGATTAAATGGATATGCTCCGGGTTCTCATCCGGTTTTGAGGGCACGGAAACGACCAGGAAACACTTCGTCACCCGTAATGCTTCCCGGAAGGCTTTAGCGGCGTCAGGAATATGCTCCAACACTTCCAATAGAGTGACGACATCAAAATGATTATCAACGAAGTTGAGTGCAGTCAGGCTCTGCAATGAGGCGGAAAGTCGCTGGATGCCGCCTGACTGCAACGCATTGATATCCGCTACCCGATGGTCTAATATATCGACACAATGCACTGCTAAATCGGGAAATGTATCCAATAATGGCCAGAGAAATACGCCGCGCCCGCTGCCGCCATCGAGGAGTGCTTTTGGTTGCAACGCCTGCAGCATCCCCAGCACTTTTCTAACCCGGGGCAATTCAGCATTCCGTTTAAAACGGTGCAGTTTCCATTTGTTTTCCCGGGCCAGCTGAAAAAGCCGGTTAATATCATCAGTTGAGAGTGATTCTAAATCTTTGATGAAAGCCGGTTGAGCATCATATCGACCACGGCCTTTTCCCCGGACGTAGGCTGCCGCAAATTGTTGATAATAATTGTTCATATAATAAGTTAATTCAGGGCTCAGAGTTGCTGATCTGTTTTCTACTCATTAACTCGGAAAAATTCCACCGGTTCTTCTTCTTCCGCCTGTTTTTTCATGTGGATGCCAAAATAGAGAAACGCCATGGCGATAAAAAATGCAACCGTGTTTTCGCCGGGAATATCGACGTCTGCGAAATCAAGCAAAAAGAAAATGATGATTACCGGCGTTACAGCCATGACGGACAAACGAACCGCGGCATCGAAACTTAGCCTGGTTTTGACAATTGCCGATGCAATCAACAGACCAATGAGGCCATAGAGCAATACCTGAAATACGCGGTAAATAAAAGCGATCATTACAGCCAGTGGGTAGATGACCACACCAAACCAACTATCGACGGTGTAAAGCACATCCATAATGAAGTAGCTGTCGATGCGCATATCTTCAATTTCCCGTAGAGAAAAACTGCGCGAGCGCCCGCCGCTCTGCCGGATGATCACTTCATCACTGGTTAGCAGCACCCGTGCCTCAGTATCGCTCATACTGCGTAACGTCCCGGAAGTGTCGATAGCAATAACAGCAGCGCCAGTGTCATCCCGGATATAATAAGGTGTTTTTATATCTACCCAGGCGCGACCGTTGGTGATCTCGATTTCCGGAATCTGTTCTACGATTTCCGGGGCATCGGTTTCAACCCATTGAGTTAACTCTTTTTGCAGATTGACAATATCAACAATCCAAACGGCAGCGACCAGCAGGAAAAGGTATAAGAAGGCAAACCCTTTCCAGTTCCGGGCGACGTCCTGATAGAAATCGCCCGAATAAAAACTGAGATATAGCGCATGTAAGGTGTTATAGCGTTTCATACGACTTTCCCAAAATTATTTCAGTTACAGCGCATTCTCACTATCACTGCTGCCTGCGGATTTCAAATACTTTAAATACCATTCAAGTGCGCGGCTTGCCTTGTCTATCTTGTGAGCACGTTCCCGGTTGCCGTGTCCTTCCCGCGGATAAACAACCAGCTCCGACGGCACTTTATAATGCTGCAGTGCGCGGTACATCTCAAAGGCCTGGTTGATAGGCACGCGTTTGTCATTTTCCCCGTGGAGAATCAACGTAGGCGTTTGGGCATTTTTAATATGTTTCAATGGAGAACGATCCCAAACCAAATCCATGTTGTCATATAGCCAGCCATCCCAGTGCACAACGGCATTTTCCACAGGGGTATCAGTCATTCCACCCTTGGAAATCTGGTTGGAGATACCTACAAACATCACTGCCACTGCAAAGCGTTCGCTGTGTTTGGTTGCGGCCCAGGCCGCGGTATATCCACCGTATGATCCACCTCCAAGACCCACCCGTTTCGGATCGATCATGCCCTGGTCTTCCAGGTAATCAATGCCGGCGAGCATATCCTCAAATTCCTTGCCCATCATATCGCCCTGGTCACCCTTGGCAAATGCGACGCCCTTGCCGGTGCTGCCGCGATAATTGGGAAAAAGCACCATAATACCGCGCTGGGCCAGTGCCTGACAGAGCTTGTTGTAGCCGGTATTCCATCCATTCAGGCGGGCACTCTCCGGACCGCCATGTACCTGGACCTGCAAA
>JAUIFT010000070.1 GCA_030430345.1 Calditrichia bacterium
GCTGGAAGTGTCCAGCTGTAGTAATTTTGCTGATTTTCACGCACGTCGCATGAACATCAAATTCCGCCCGGCTGCCAATGCCCGCCCGGAGCTGATCCATACATTAAACGGCTCCGGCGTAGCGACGCCCCGCTTGCTGGTGGCCTTGCTGGAGGTGTATCAGCAGGAAGACGGCTCTGTATTGATACCGGAAAATCTACGTAAATATACCGGTTTTAATGTGTTGAAAAGAGACGTCTAAACATTTAAAGATGTCATTGCGAGGCGTATTTTGTTGAAGCAATTTAATTGGTAGCTATAGCAAAGAGATGCTTCGTCGCTGCACCCCTCGCGATGGCAGTTGTGACTCGTTTTGCAGGAAATGACTAAGTAGATCTCTTTCTGAAATTGAAAAAAACAATATGATTAGAGCGATAATATTTGCCATAGCGTTAGTAGTATTAACCAGCGTATTGGGATCATTTGTGATCTTGATAGGCTTTTTCCAATCGTACTCAAAGTTCAGCTATCATCAGATTGTGCGGCGCTGGGCGCGCATGCTGATTTGGGTTTCCGGATCGCGAGTGCGACTTTCCGGCGTGGAAAATTTTGATCCTCAACGTTGTTATGTACTGGTTAGTAATCATCAAAGCCATGTGGATATTCCGGCGCTGGTTGGCTACCTGCCCACGCACATGACGATCATTGCCAAGAAAGAGCTGTTTCGGATTCCGGTCTTCGCCCAGGCGATGCGCGCATTGGGCATTTTGGAAATCGACCGAAGTAACCGGGCGAAGTCTTTCGCAACATTAAAACAGGCGGCGGAAGTGATGAAAGAAAAGAATCTATCCGTGCTTGCCTTTCCGGAAGGCACCCGCAGCGAAGATGGAAAAATGAAAGCCTTTAAAAAAGGGCCGTTTGTGCTTGGCATACAGTCGGAAATTGCTATTTTACCGATTACCATCGACGGCACCTATCCAATGCTCCCGAAAGGAAAACTGGGGATTCGCCCCGGAGATATCAGTATTCAGATCCACCCGGCAATCGAAACCTCCGATTTTTCATTTGAGAAAAGAAACGAATTAATTGATCAGGTTCATCACACTATAGCGTCAGGACTTGCAGATCATGAAGAATTCATTGAAAAATTTGATTACCCTGAATCATCCGCTGGTTGAAGATAAACTCGCGCGGATGCGGGATGAAAACACTCCCCACGCCGATTTCCAGCGATTGCTGGAAGACATCAGCATTTTTTTGTTTTATGAAGGAACGAAATCCCTGGCAACCGCGGACAGCGAAGTAAAAACACCCCTGGAGACGACAGCGGTTAAACGGGTGAAGAATGATATTCTACTCGTGCCGGTATTACGAGCCGGACTGGGAATGTCCAATGGCATAGTAAAATTTTGTAAACATGCACTTACCGGAATGATCGGCATGTATCGCGATCACGATACCCTGCAGCCGATCGATTATTACCTGCGTTTGCCGGATGATATTTCCGAGATGGATATATTTTTGCTGGATCCGATGCTGGCTACCGGCGGCAGCGCCAATGAGTCGCTGCATAAACTGAAACGTCACGGGGCGAAAAATCTTTCGATGCTCTGCCTGCTGGCGGCACCGGAAGGTGTGGCGTTGTTGGAGAAAGAACACCCTGATGTGAAAGTTTACACCGCCGCCCTGGACCGCCAACTTAACAGTATCGGCTATATTCTGCCTGGGCTTGGCGATGCCGGTGATCGTTATTTTGGAGTGTAACATTTTTGTGAATATAATATGCGGCTCTCGCTTTCCGGGAGCTGCACCTTGTCTTGGAAATACTACTTCCTGAAAATAAATAAATCCGTTTATTAACAGACACTTTTTGGTTTCTCACGTATCTAACTAGGCGTCACCAAACGATGCTTTGAGAGTATGTTGCCTCGCTGCTTTCGTTCCTTTTTTACGGGTGCCTTGTCGATGAAAATAGTCGTCCCGGTCTTACACTGAAAGGAAAAATGATATGGATAAAATCGTGCTGGTTACCGGCGGGAATCGCGGCATCGGTTTGGAAATTTGCCGCCAGTTAGCGGAAAAAGGCGCTACGGTTATCTTAACTGCCCGCGATGAAAATAAGGGAGCAGCTGCCCGGGATGCATTGGCAAAGTCCGGCTTTTCAGTGGGGTTTCAACCGCTGGATGTTGCTGATTCCGCGAGTATTCAGGCGCTGAAAAACCAGCTGGAAAATGAATATGGCCGGCTGGATGTTCTGATCAATAATGCCGGCATTGGCGTCGGCAACAAAAAAGCGCTGGATGCCGACTTTGCAGAAGTGAAAGAGATCATGGCCACCAATTTTTATGGCCCCTGGGAATTAACGGTTGCGCTTTTACCATTGCTGCGGAAAAGTAAAGATGCCCGGGTTATCAACATGTCCAGCGGGATGGGGGCATTGGATAGCCTGCCGGCGGGCAGTTACGCCGGATATCGCTTGTCGAAAACTTCTCTGAACGGGCTGTCGATGATGTTGGCGGGAGAACTGGGGAGCGAAAATATTGCTGTGAATGCGATGTGTCCCGGCTGGGTAAGAACCGGGATGGGCGGACAAAGTGCACCACGCTCGGTAGAGCAGGGCGCGGATACTGCCGCCTGGTTAGCGCTGGAAGCCAGCCGCAAAATAACCGGCAAATTTTTCCGGGACCGCAAGGAAATTCCCTGGTGATGTAATCGGAATTATATTTTCGCCACTGATTTGCACAGATATTCACTGATGAAATGATTCTTAATGAAATAAATGAAGGTTGTAAGTCGAATAGAAATATCCAATTTCCAATCTAGAATGTCGAAGTATATTATTGTTTTTACCTGAGGTTTTTAGGTTCTTACTTCGATATTGGAAATTTTAAATTGAACATTTTGGACATTCAAAAAATATAACCTGAATTTTATTTATACTTACAACAAACTATTAAAGGAGTAATTATGTCGAAGAAAATACTTATTACCGGCGCCAGCGGCGGTTTTGGAAAACTGATCAGCCACACTTTGTTAAAAGGCGGACATACTGTCGTTGCTTCCATGCGTGGCGTTAACGGAAAAAACAAAGCCAATGCCGAGGAGCTGAAAGCAGCCGGCGCTCATATCGTCGAAATTGACGTCACTGATGATGCCAGTGTAAACAGCGGCGTTGCGAAAGCCCGCGAAGCTGCTGGTGGTCTGGATGTTGTCATCAATAATGCCGGCGTTGGCGTTTTAGGCTTGCAGGAGAACTTTACGATAGAAGACTGGAAACGCCTGTTTGACATCAACGTCTTCGGTATTCAGCGGGTAAATCGCGCTGCGTTGCCGCAAATGCGCGCTGATAACAATGGCCTGATCATTTTTGTCTCCAGCTTATTAGGCAGAATGACCATCCCGTTCTACGGTCCATATAACGCTTCGAAATGGGCGGTTGAGGCAATGGCGGAAAACTACCGCACGGAGCTTTCCGGCTTCGGTGTTGATGTTTGTATCGTAGAGCCGGGCGGCTATCCTACTTCATTTATGCATGCCCTCATCCAGCCCGGTGATAAAAGCCGCGATGAAAGTTATGGCCCGCTGGCTGGCGCGCCGAAAATGATGTTCGAAAACTTTGAAGCAGCCCTGGCGGCAAATGAAGCACAGGACCCGCAAAATGTTGCTGATGCAATTCTTGGTCTGGTCGATACACCGGCTGGTTCCCGGGAATTCCGCACAGTGGTGGACAAGATGGGCATGGGCGACCCGATTGAAGGTTACAACAAGCAGTTAGCTGGTATCACCGAAGCAATTTATGGTAATTTTGGTATTGGCGATATGTTGAAATTGAAAGTATAAATGAAAAATCAATCTGCAAATTTGCAAATCTGCAAATTTGCAGATTTTTCCCATCCTTAACAGTTACTCAAAAAGAAAAATTTGCTGCTCTTTAAAGCCCTCTTGATCCGTGGCGTATATCTGCATACGAGAATAAATTAGCAGGCCAACTTCCCGGGAGAGATAGACTTCGTACTCAGCAGTATTCGCGTCGATGTTGCGGACAAAGGTCATTTCCTGTGGTATCCAGCGCCATAAATTCGAACCATAAACGACCGCGAGATACCAGCCCCAGGCATAAACGGAATCGATATTTTCCACGCCCTGGTAATCTCTGATAATCGCCCGGCTATAATGCGTCGCTGAATCCAGGGTGGCTTCCAGCACAATCGGCGCGCCATATACCATCTTCTCGTTAATTTCCGTGCCTTCCGGATAAATGACGACCTCTGTTTCCAGCGGATAATACTTGTCGGCCGTGATTGTCACATCCACCGGGCGGCTCAGTCCTTCATCGAAACCGGTAAAATAATTCAGGGAAAACAGGCCATTGTCATTGGTGACTGTTGCCTGGCCTTCCAGGGTAACCAGTGCATCGTTGACAGGGGCATCGGTAAAAATATTTTGAATATTTCCGGTGACAGTAACACTTTGGGCGACTGCTTCCGCTTCATAGTTGTAGTTGAGGAATTTTTCATTATCACAGCTACTGAACATCATCAGGGTAAGCACCGACAGGAACAACAATAGAATCTTTTTTCTCATATAAATCACCCCTCCAGGCGTTAATTGTTATGCACCAATTTACGTAAAATTGTGGATGCTTTAAATCCCCCGAATGGGGCAATTACGGCATTTTTTGGCAGTGATTATTAACGCTGGATATGCCATGCGATTTGGAGCAGAGAGATGCCGATAAAAAGATATCCGCCAAAGAGGAGGGGAAAAGCATTCGCGATCGATGTTAGCTGCGGCAAAAGACCGTAACCAAACAAAATGCCTTCCGTGATTAGAAACCCGAGGAGATAGCAGATAGCTGCGACGGCAAAGCCACGCTGGCTTAAAATCTGCGGAAATAGCGTAAGAATAAGATAAGGTGTCAGTATTCCCAGCATGATGAGGTGGATATAACCAATAATCGTGAAAATTTTCGAAGCAAACACCCAGCTGGCAATTTCCGGAAAACCGGATAATAGCTGGGTAACCAGCTTTAGAAATATGAAAACAAGCAGAAAGCGGCTAATCCATTTCATCCAGGCGTGAAGGCCCAAAAAATGCCTGCGTACATCTTTCCGGATAAGTAACCAGCGTACTGCCAGCCATAGCTGGATCGCCGCGCCAATAACGCCCCCGGCATACCAAATCCAGGGCGGATGAATCCACAGCACCGAGAGTGCGAATGTTAGCCAGGTAGAAGCAACCAATAACCAGGTTGTTTGCTGACCAAGCGGTAATGCTTCCCCCCGCGCTTCCCAGCGGCGCAGCGCCCAGGCGGCTACCCCCCACATAAAAAAACCATTGTAAAGAAAGTGCAGATAAAAATAAACCGCATTATTATACCAATGTGTTGTTTCCAGGCCGTTTACCCGTAAATAGCCAAGGAAATATGCCCCCAGGCTGCTGATCACTAAAAAAAGCAATCCGTGGCGCAAGAATGATGCGGATACACTCTTGTCTGCTTTTAGATCGCGAAAATACCAAACGGAAAGTATATAGGTGGTAATCACAAATAGCGTGGAAAAAGAAATGGAAATAGCGGCATATCCCTGGAAAGGAAAACTGAAGAGCATCCCCAGCAGAGAAAGTTGCATCCACCAGAATAGCTGATAATACCGCCGGCGCGCTTCGACAGGAATAAATACGTTCACCAGCGATAAATACAAGCCGACAAATACCCAGCCAAGCAAGGCGATATGCGAATGTGTATGCAGCATGAATTTATAATTGATGCCCGCCATTGGCGACACATAGAACCAGCGCAGCAGCAGGCCGATAGCAAAAGCGGCCAGCAACCATCCGAATGTAATTTTCCGTAGCAGGCTTTCCTGATACATACAGATCAATCCTTAGCGGGCGAATGCAACATAATCGGTAACGGCCGGGGTGCCGTCATTTTCTCGTAGCAGGGAAGCAATTTGTCCCCGGTGATAGCCGCCGTGAATAATGACGTGACTAAGTATATCCGCCGCAACGGTTTGATAGCTTTTCCCGGCAGTGTTTTTATAGTGGACGATTCGCTCCAGGCTTTCTGCACTGGAGGACTTTAAAAAGCCTTCCCAGCCGGCAAAAAGTCCTTCCAATAAATCCGGAGATTCGGAAAGAGAAAAATCCGGCCAAACCGGATATTTCGTCCAGTCGAGATCATTCATCCGTGCCAGCCAAATCTGTTGGGCAGCAATGATATGGGTGAATAATGACCGGCCCTCTTCCAGGGGAGTTGCTGCATTCTGCAAAGCGGCCAGCGTTCTCTGGTTTGCCCAAAGATCGTACCGATATTGTCTCAGAAAATAGGAGGGGCGCATGGAAAATCCCTTCTGGTAGAAATTGCTGGTGGAAATTTAATTTACTGGAATAAAGAAATATCTGAAAAGCAATTTTTTTGAATGCTGGTTATAGCTTAAGCGTTTCGTCGAGTGCTTTATGGCTGATGCTGTCGGGTGCTTTTCTTTCAGACACTTTTACAACGACAATGGTCATATCGTCATGCTGCTGAGCCCGCCCGGCAAACTGTTTCACATCCTTGAAAATCCCCTGCATCACCCCATCGGCAGAGCTGCCAGTATTTCTTTCGATGGCCTGCTCAAAACGGGTTTCTCCGTATTCCTGCCGGTTTTTGTCCATGGCTTCAGTAAAACCATCGGTGTAAAAAACGAAAAGATCGTCCGGGTGCAGCGGAATGGTTACTTCCTGAATCATGTGGCCAAACTTTTCCCCTTTTTCCATCCCAAGGGCCAGTCCGCGGGGATTGATCATCTCCATCTTCTTTTCCTGGGAACGATGCATTACTACCGGATTATGCCCGGCCCGTGCCATGGTCAGCGTGCCTTTTTCCATGTCAAAAATACCATAGACCATACTGATAAATACTCCGCGTTTCACGTTGTCATAAAACAGCTTGTTCAACTGGGTTAAGACATTTGCCGGGGAGGCCTCTGCATCTGCCAGTGCCCGCCAGAAGCCTTTTGTCAGGGTCATGTAGAATGCTGCCTGGGTGCCTTTGCCGGAAACATCTCCGACAACAATGCCAAGGCGCTTATTATCAAGTTCTACAAAGTCGTAATAATCACCCCCGACTTCCAGGGCGGGAATACACTGGGCGGCGATATCCAGGTCGATGAAGTCCGGATTTTTTGCCGGTAGAAAGCTCATTTGCACCCGGTGAGCGATTTCCAGCTCGCGCTGCAATCGCTGCCGCTCGCTGATATTTTTAGCAAACGCCGGAATGATTCGCCGGAAATCGCTGATGCGGTCCCGGGTCAGTAATGTCGCGCTGCCATAGGCGAGTGCCGCCAGCCAGAAGACCACTGTCGCTATACCGCTCCCCAGCGCTGCATCATTGCCCATCATAAACAGGGCGCCGACCGGTTCGATGGTCATCGCGGTAAACATTGCCCAAAAGGCTGTGAGGATGTCGAAACGATAAAATGCCCAGACGCTCAGTACCATTGTCAGGGTGTTGATTGCCAGCCCCAGCCAGATCGGCTCGATGGCATTGTCATAGAGAATCACCAGGGCGAATGCCGGGATGAACAGTAGTATCAAACGATAGTTAATACGCTTGCGCAGCACGGAAAGCAGTAAGACCATGAAAGTTGTGACGGAGTAGATGGCGGAAAAGCCGTGCAGCCCGAGGAAATGGCCGAAGGTACTCAGGGCATTGATGTACTCCAGCGCCCACTGGTCTTCCAGAATATTAGTTAAGGGAATGTATAGATTGATTAAATAAACTAGCACGTCATTAATCGCCACCGCCAGAATGCCGATGCCGATACCCCGGATGATTCCCTTACCGATGCGGGAATGTAACCAGTAGCCATTACGGATCAGGTCGAGGGGAACAAACTTTTTCGGCCAGACTTCCCGCCCGATCGATTCTCCCACTGCCCAGATAAAGATGAATATTCCCCCATTGATCAACGGCGCGAGAATCATCGGAATCAGAATAATCATCCCCATATTCTGATCCCATAATGTCTGGTAGAAATAGAGAATGAAGAGAATCGTAACAATCGTGCCGATAGAGAGCGCCAATTGAAAGCTCATTTCATACGAACGCCAGCGCTGGAAGGCCATAACGATCGTAATGATGCCGAGTAGAATGTACATCAGCGCGCCGAGAATTTGAATAATTGTGTTTTGCCGGCCGTCGCTCTCATAGGTTTTCGGAATGATATGCTTCGATTCGAATGCAGATATCTCATCGCCGGCGACGGTGACGCTAATGTCTATGCTATCGCCGCTGCTTGTATCAAAAGTGCGCCAGAAGAATTCATAGTCGGTACGATCGGAACGGGTGACTTGCCGGCCGTCCCGGTAGCTCCATCCGGCGCCGGGACTGTAATTAAGCGTAATGTTGTTATCATCATCCTTCGCGTCGGAAATATCTTCGGTAATCTCCTCGCTGATCTCTTCGCTGGGGCCGA
>JAUIFT010000071.1 GCA_030430345.1 Calditrichia bacterium
CACCCGGCGGGCGCATGAGCGGCGTCTGTCCGGGCGGTTATTGCGACATACACCGTCGGATCGTCCGGCGCCCGCCGTTCTTCAAAAATTTGCTGAAATTCTTTCTCATAATCATCCGAAAAGAAAATATTGTGATGGGCGAGTTGGGCAGACTCCCCCGCTACACCCCACATAAAAACCATACCGGAAAGAGAGGGTTCCAGGCGATTCAACTTTGTTTTCTTGCGGGGATACCCTGCGATCAAGCTGTCGAAGGAAGTTACCACATCGCCATTGCAAACAATTTGCGAACAGCCAATGAACTCGCCATTTACAACGAATCCTTTTACACGATTATCGTGAACAATGATCTGCGTAACTTCCGTATTCGTGTGGATCCTTATGCCCATTTCTTCCGCGAGGTGCGTTAAAGCTTCCGCGAGGCGAAACATACCACCGCGAATATAATATCCCCCTAATCCGTGCTCTACATAAGGAATGATGTTCAAAGTCGCCGGGGCTGAGAATGGACTGGAACCGTTATATGTTGCAAAACGGTCAAAAAGTTGAATAATTCTTGGGTCGGAAAAAAAGCGGCGAACGCCATTGTGTAAATTACGCATTGGATCAATTTGATGCAGATTAAACAGGGCGGGAAGGAATTTTCGCTTCATCACTTTCCGCCACTCATGAATTGGCGTATATAAAAATATCTCTGCGGTAAGGTCGTGAATGCGCTGGCAGTATGCCATAAAAGCGGGGTAATTTGCTGCATCCCGGGGAGAAATTTCGGCAATCGCAGCACACATTTCATCCAAATCAGTACTGGCATCCAGCCTGCTGCCATCCGGCCAAAAATAACGGCAAAGGGGTGAAACCGGGGTAAATTCAAGGTAATCCCGGCGATCTTTTCCGGCGGCAGCAAACAAATCATCAATCACTTCCGGCATTGTTAACAGTGACGGGCCGGTATCGAAACGATAGCCATCCGCCTGCCACTCACTCATTTTCCCGCCGGTATGAGAGTTTCGTTCAAATATCTCTATCTCATATCCCTGCGCCCGCAGGTGAATCGCAGCACTTAAACCGCCTAATCCCGCACCGATCACTGGTACATATTTACCACTCATATCGCCCTCCGCTTCAGATATTCATATAAAATCAACGTGAGAAGCAATAACGCATAGCCGTAACCAAAATCTTCTAAGGGAATCGTAATGATTCGCCAGTCCAATTGATAGCTGGTATCATATAAAACCACTGGTCTGGCGGTTAGATACCCGTTAAAAATCAGCATTAATCCAGTGGAAATTAACAGGAAAATGAAAGTAAGAAATCTTTTCAAAATGGCAGTCTTCAGGATATTATCTAGAATCGGAATAATTGCCAGGGAGTAGGCAACAAGCATCGTATAGAATTTGCCGTAAGCCAGAGAGATAGTGCCAGCAAGCATCCCGGCAGCCACCCAGAATAGGGTATTCATCGACACCTTTTTATCCAATCGCTCAGCTTCCAGATTTAAGACCTCCCAAACGAAAAGACAGGCAAATGGCACGGTCAGAAAAAAAAGCCACTCCCCGATGGGAAGGCCGGCAAGATAAATCCCCGATGTAAAACGCTCATTAAACCACCAGTGACTGCCAGTGACTAACGCATCCCAAATGATAAAAGGGATCGCAGCGATTATCGTTGCAATAAGTGCGGTGCGCCAGCGGGCAAAAAAATAGACACGCTTCTCGAAACTACAAGCGAGTGGCCCTGCGGCGACAACAATGTTAAAGATGAGGTATTCTATATTCATAAGTCATTTCTTTTTTTGTCAAAATAAGCGTTTTGAGCGTTTTCAATATAACCGATCAAAAAATATTTGTCAAGTGCAAAATCGCTCATATCGCTCATTTGTGTTGACATTACCCGATTCAGGGGTTATATTGGCTTTGAAGCGTGCATCAGGATGCGACTTAGTAACTAATATTTTTGTTTCCAAGGAGATATTATGAAAGAGACTATTCAATACTTTAACAGCCAGGAAGCAGCCAAAATCCTTGGTGTGAACGTCTCCAGTATAAAGCGATGGACAGATGAAGGTAAGCTTGAGTGCATTAAAACTGCTGGCGGGCACCGCAAATTTATGATGGAACACCTTTCCCACTTCCTCGAGAAAAACAAAAAGAAAACCTCCAAGGTGAATCTCTTTCCTCTCGAAGATTCTACGGATCTAAAAATCAGTCATTACATTATCCGTGGTGACTTTGACTATTTACGTAATTACGTCTTAAAGAATGCCGTCGCCTGCGAGCGTAACCGTGTTCAGCAAGTACTTAATGGTTTATATTTGGGCCAGTATCCACTTCATCAGATATACGACGAATTGATCACGCCAATAATGTATGACGTTGGCAGCTACTGGAATCAAGGCCAAATGTCGATTGCCGAAGAGCATTTTGCTTCTCAGACCATTCGGGACAGCATTATTCGTCTGCAAGGAATTATTCGGGTGCCAAGGAAAAAAATCGGAAATATTATCTGCCTGAACCTTTCCAATGAGTTACATGATATTGCACTAAAGATGGTAGATCATATACTAGAAGCCCGGGGATTTCAAATCTTTTACAGCGGTCAAAAGACACTGCTGGATGATATCGAAAAAGTTTTCAAAAAGCATAAGTTGAAACGCCTCTAGATTTCAAGCACTGTGGTGGAAGATGTTGACATTTTTCAGCGAGAGTTTAAGGAAATTTGCGACATTTGCAAATCTCATAAAGTAGATGTTTACATTGGTGGCCAGGGATTTGGTTTAGTGGAGGTGGATCATCCTGCTGTGGTGAAACAACTATTCACATTCCAGGATGTTCATAATTACTAAAGCGATCCCGGTTTCGTAAAAAACATCCCAAGAAAGTTCATTAACTCGCCGGCTTGATGAGAGCGTTCATATTCATCAATGCCGGTGAATTGATACCGCTCCGCAATCTCCTCCTTATTCGTTATCCACTCAGATAAAATCTTTTTAATGCTAGCAGTATCTTCATAAGTGACAACTTCACCGGCATGGGCAGTTTTTACTAAAAAAGCCAAATCACTTTCGGGATGACACATGGCAAGAATCGGTTTTCGTAATCCCAGGTATTCATAGATCCTTCCTGGCGTAACAGCGACACTGCCGGGTAGATCACTTTCAATGGCCAGTGCCAACGCGTCAAATTCCGTTGCCCGCTTTAATGCCTCCCGATGCGGTAAGTACGGCAGAAATTGAACGATTTCTCCAATCCCCTGCTGCTGTACCCATTCTGCAAACTCCGGCGCCCATTTGCCCAAGAATGTCAGGCGAAACTGTCCTTTCAGTTCGGAATGCATCCTTAGCAATTCGCTGATTGCCATAATCATGGAAGCAGGACGATTCCCCTGGGAATAGATAGTTCCCATGATTCCTAACTCAAAATATTCTTCGCTGATTTTCCTGCTTACTGGCGCAGGAAAATCAGCTTTATCGTAGCCATTCCGGATCATCCTGGTCCGCTGATTAGCCAGTTGCGGATATTTCCTTTGATAATATTTCTGTAGCGCGGGATTTACAAAAATAAACCCATCCCCCTGCCGCAGACAATACCTTTCCAGCTTCTGATTAAAAAAACCGTGTATTCTGCTTATTGGCGGCAAATAGGGATTATCTGTCCAGGCATCCCGGAAGTCTAAGATTGCCGGGATTCTCAGCAAACGTTTGGCATAAACACCAATCAAACCGGATGTAAACGGAGGCATGCTGGCGATCAGGCAATGTACTTTATTCTGCCGCTGCCAACGCCAGAGCCGCCACAGCGCAAAGGGCAACCACATCACCCGCGAGTCCGGGATAAATATAGACATCGCCAGTTTTCGGGCACGTCCACTGCTTTCGTAGCGAATATTGTTTTCAGTTTCAGGAGAACGAGGCCGAAGGAATTTTCGGAAAAGATGCATTAGCCGGAATGGATCAAGAGATCCACTTCTAAGAATTTTTACATTGTCAGGAATTTCGGCAGTCAGGGAAGCATCTTCGGTATAAAAGAAGCTGGGGCGAACGGTTAACACAGTGACGTCAAAACGGTCATAATCCAGATACTTCAGAAATTTTGTTATCCGTTGAACGCCACCGCCTCCCATCGGGGGAAAATAGTAATTAATGAATAAGATATGTTGTTTAGCGGAGAGCGGATTGAAGCCGGTCAATGAGTTCATCCAGATCATTATCTCCATTTACATAGTCTACCTGGTTCGCATCTATCTCCAACACATGAAAGTCTTTTTTGGCGCGCTCAATCCATCGGTCGTATGCGCCATTAAGATATTCAAGATACTCGCGTTCAATACTTTGTTCGTACTCCCGGCCGCGCAGGCCAATCCGGTGACGCAATGTATCGATAGATGCTCTCAGGTAAATAACCACATCCGGCCTGGGCAGATACGGCACCATATTATGGAAAAGGTCCCGGTAGCAGGCATAATCCCGCTCATTTAAGCTGCCCTGTTCGTAAAGGGATTTGGCAAATATTTCCACATCTTCATAAATCGTGCGATCCTGAATAGCATTGACGCCAGCTTCGATCATTTCTTTTTGGGAGCGAAAACGATGTGCGAGGAAATAAATCTGAAGGTTAAAGCTCCAGCGATTCATATCTTTATAAAAATCATTAAGATAGGGATTGTCGATAACGCTTTCAAAATAAGGTTTCCAACCCAACCGGTCGGCAATTTTTTGGGTTACTGTTGTTTTACCGACCCCAATATTTCCGGCAATACCTACCAGGTAATTCTTACTCATTGCTCTCCACCGCTTTCTCGACTGATCAATAATGATATTCTTTACTAAAAGGCCCACTATCATACGAAAATAATGAACTGAAATCAAGCGAGGGATATTCTGTTTGGGAAAAATTTACGGGCAGAGCCAAAACCGGAATGAGCGTAAAAAGATAAAATTTTCCAACCGGGCTATTTCTAATAATAATAATCACCATCTTCTTCATCTTCAGAAAAGATATCCTCATCCGGAATCGTTAAATCAACGACGGATCGCTGGCAGCGGATATCAAACCATCTTCGTAAATTGGTTACATCGCGATCTTTCGGCCAGGTGTTTTCATTGGGATTCCAATTGGAGAATTCTTTGTAGAATATCTCTTCACAAATCTCAGCCAGACAGGTGTCGATGTCATAAAGATCATTGATTTCATCCACCATATAAACAGCGCAACTTTCCTGAATGAGCTGTTCGGACGGTGCCGGCTTTCGGCGGCAATTTTTTTTCACCCAGTCGAAAAATGGTTTTCGCGGAGTTACTACGATGGCAGCCTGATAGGGAACTTCAAGCGAATTATCTTTTAGCCAGTCGGGAATTGGCAATTCCGGCAGGTTTGCCAGGTAGGTTAAATAGAGTTTTTCATCGAATTCTTCACCTTCGGAGAGGGATTGTAACATTACCATAGACATCGCTGTCGTAAGCAGCATCAGGGCATTTTCCCGCGGCATCGTTTCATTGTCCATCAGCCGTTGTAACGTTTGCCCGGTTTCCGGCGGTTCGCCGCTAACTATTTGCTGCTCTACCTGCATCATCACTTCGTTTAGCATCTCATCAAAGTTCTCTTCGAACAGATTAAGCTGTTCCAGCCGACTCTCATTCTGTGGCTGAAATGGTAAGTAACAGCAATCCTGATACTGTTTGCCACTACCACAAAAGCAAATCCGATTTGCCGCATTCCCTGTGTTTTCTTTCATCCTGTCTCCTCCGGTAAAAAAGAAGGTACCGATAATTTTTGAGAATTACCAGAGGGAGCGGGTAATCAAAAAAATTTCCTTACCCGAAGTAGTTTCGAAACTAAGATGATCTTTCTCCATCATCCCATTCACACCACGATAATCCCGCTTACACCAAATCGCTGGAAAAACAAATCGTTCTTGTGCATAATTCTGCCAAGTTATAAACTGACAAGGTGAGGATTTATTATGAAGAAATTAAACATCCGTCCGGAATGGCAGCTGATTATCGCCCTGGCCGCATTGAAACTGTTGATCCATTTTTTTACCAACACGAATTATGAACTGCATCGGGATGCTTTTTTGTACCTTTCCCAGGTCGAACATCTCGATTGGGGATATATGTCCGTCCCTCCCCTGCTCGCTTTTCTGGGAAAAATCATTTTTAGTGTTTTTGGAGATTCCACTTTCGCCGTTCGTTTACTGCCGGCAGTGGTCGGAAGCGCTTCGGTGGTCATCATTAGTATGATAGTGCTGGAGATGGGCGGGCGGCGCTGGGCCATTTTACTCGCCAGTGCAGCCTTCATCCTTTCGCCGGCGTTTTTACGCTCCAACACACTTTTTCAACCGGTGTCATTGAATCAGTTCTTTTGGCTGCTGAGCAGCTATTTCGTCCTGCGACTGATCAATAGCCAATCCCCACGCTACTGGATTCATCTCGGCATTTTGTGGGGTGTCGCCTTTCTCAACAAGTATTCTATCGCCTTTTTTGCCCTCGCCCTGGTGATCGGCTTACTGCTGACCTCACATCGCCGCTTATTATTTTCGCGGTATTTACTCTTTGGGGCAGCCCTGGGGTTTATCATCATCATCCCCAATTTGCTATGGCAGCATGCGCATAACTGGCCGGTTATCACCCATATGAGCGAACTGCAACGCACCCAGTTGGTCAATGTAAATATCGGTGATTTTTTCACCCTGCAATTTCTGATGAATTCCCATGCCGTCATACTCTGGATAACCGGTTTACTCTTTCTGTTATTGCCGCAATCATTTACCCGTAACTACCAATCATTGGGGCTGGCATATTTAATTTTACTTCTCCTGATGATTTTGTTAAGAGGAAAAGCCTACTACACCCTGGGTGCTTATTCCATGCTTTTTGCCGCAGGCGGCGTCGCAATCGCCCATTATTTCCGGGAGCGTTATCGTTATTTCAAGCCAGTCTTGCTTGGCTTGATGCTTCTTTTTTCCCTGCCGGTAATTCCATACGGTTTGCCGCTTTTACCAATGGATCAGATGCTCAGTTATGCAGCTGCCAGCAAAGACTATGGGATGGAAGGTGTCTTGCGCTGGGAGGATGGTCAAATCCATCCCCTTCCTCAGGATTATGCGGACATGATCGGTTGGGAAGACTTCAGCAATATCGTTATTGCTGCCTACAATAGCCTGGATGAGAATGAAAAGGCAAATTGCCAAATTTATGCGGAGAATTACGGGCTGGCCGGCGCCCTGTTATATTATGGACGGGATATCGGTCTGCCGGAACCGGTTTCCTTTAGCGACAACTTTTTGCTTTGGGCGCCGGAGAATTTTCATGCAGAAGTATTTATCTATATCAATCGCCGTCTCGGGCAGGATATTTCCAGCTATTTTGATGACATCGAACTGGCTGGCACGCTCACCAACCCTTACGCCCGGGAGAAGGGGGCTAAAGTGTATATTTGCCGCCAGCCGAAAGGGAGTTTTGCCGGGTATTATCAGGAAAAAGTAAAAAAGATTAGAGGCAGGTATTATTAATTTGTATCAACCATTTATCCGCTATAGTATTATAGCGGATAAATTTATAAATTATTAGGGCAGTTATTTGGAAAATATAACAGATAAACAGATTAAGCTCAATTGGCCAATTCTCTTTTTTTTCGCGACGCTCGTCGCGCTCCTGAATATTGGCATTATTATCACCAATGAGCTCGCTAATGAAAACAATTTCTATTTGCCATATCAAATTATCAATGAATTTACCGGCACTTTTACCACATTGCCGCTGATTGTTCCCCTTATCTGGTTCTTCCGGAAATACCCAATCACTTTAAAATACCTCATTCCGTTGATCTTGCTCCATATTGGCGCTTCGATGGTATATGGATTTTCACATACAACGCTAATGTACATCAGCCGAAAACTGATATACTATCTGGCCGGGTTCGGCGATTATGATAAATACTATGGCATTCTTTCCTACCGCTACCTGATGGAATATCAAAAACAGTTTATAGTCTACTGGCTAATTTACGGCACGGTTATTATGTTCAATACCTGGCGGGAAAACCAGCAAACGAAACTGCAGGCAGTTACACTGCAAGAGGAATTAACTCAGGCACGGCTACAGGCCCTGCGCATGCAGTTAAATCCGCACTTTCTCTTTAACACCCTGAATATGATTTCCGCAACGATGTACGACAACATCAAGGCAGCCGACCGAATGATCGCTAATTTAAGCGACTTGCTCCGCTTGACATTACATCGGGACAACAGTAATGTTCATCCGCTGGCGGAAGAACTACGGCTGTTAAATTTCTACCTGGAAATTATGAAGGCGCGCTTTGAAGACCGCTTGAAAATAGACCTGGATATTCCCGATAATTGCCTTTCTGCCGCGGTTCCCGGATTCTTTCTGCAGCCACTGCTGGAAAATTCGATTAAATAC
>JAUIFT010000072.1 GCA_030430345.1 Calditrichia bacterium
ATTATTCTGGTTTATCCGCAGGCGCAGGGCATTATTCAGGCATCCTGGAACTGGCCGGTGAACCGGAAAGATATGGAAGTCTACGGAAAAACCGGCTATGTTTTCGCTGATGATGGCAGCAATATTCGCTACCGCTTGAGTGAGCAGAGCCAAGAAAAAAAACTGCGGCTGGAAGGCCGGCCATCTCCATTAGATGACCCTTTTGCCTTTTTCGATGCGGTCATTCGTGGAGAGATTCAACCGGAGCGGTACGACCTATCCTCATTGGAAAACAATATGATTGTGATGGAAATTCTCGACGCAGCCATCCGCAGCGCAAAGAGTGGTAAGGCGATAAATATTAAATAAAGTTACCGATAAGCGCTATTCTATTCACTTTAAGTCAAATATTATTCCGGAGGTCATTTAATGAAACGCGATAAGATTATTTATTGGGTCGCGACTGGTTTATTAAGTGCAATGATGCTGCTTTCCGCCAGTATGTATCTGTTTAATAATGCGGAGATTGCTTCAATATTTACCAAACTGGGATATCCCACTTACATTATTTATCCGTTGGCATTGGCAAAAATTTTAGGGGTTGTCGCGATATTAACAAATAAGTCTGTCGTGCTGCGGGAATGGGCTTATGCCGGATTTTTTTATGATTTTGTGCTGGCATTTTTCGCCCATCAGCAGGTTGGGGATGGTGAATCCGCTGGTTCTGTTGTGGCATTGGTTTTACTGCTGGTTTCCTATAATTTCCGAAAGAAACGGTAGTATAAAATTACCTTCGAAGTTTCTTCTTTGATGATCACCGCAAAGAATTGTACGTTCAATTGATGATGGTGTTGGGTTGAATTTTTGTTCAAATCAATGCCGTTTTTTTATTTTTCTCCGGCATTATTAAAAAATTTCAAACAATATTTTGTTGCTTTAAGTAACTGTGAAAAAAGGTCTTGCATGAAGTGTGTTGAGATTTTGGTAAGAAAAAAATAAAATATTTGTTGCAACAAATAATGTTTTAACGTTTATTGACATCGAACTTAATTGACGAGAGCAAATAATGGCAGCAACAGCAAAATCAAAACTAGCAGAAGAACAATTTTACCTGAATATTCATAAAGCGTACGAAGCGCTTTCCGTCCGTTTTATGCTGTTGTTTAAAGAGAATGGATTAACTTCTTTTACCCAATACAATGTGCTGAGAATTTTACGAGGCGCCGGGGAAGAGGGGTTGTCCTGCCAAAATATCGGGCAACGCCTGGTTAGCCGAATTCCCGATGTTACCCGTTTACTAGATCGGATGGTAAAGCTCGGACTGGTTGACCGGATGCATTCAACGAAAGACCGTCGGGTGGTTTTGGTGAAATTGACCCCGGCTGGCATCGATCTGGTAAACAAAATGGATGCCCCGGTTAACGAACTGCATCGCCAACAATTTAACTGCCTGAGCGAAGCAGAAATTACAGCAGGTAATGAAATGATGGTTAAAATTCTTGATCATCTTATAAATGAAAATTCAAATCATTTAAACCAAAAGCCAATAACATAACAAGCATAACACTAAACACAATCTAATCGGAGGTTCAGCAATGAAAGTAAATCGTATTATTTCCACAATTTTTATCGCATTAATGGTTTTCGCCAGCCAGGCATTTGCTGGTGACGAGTATAAGGTCGACCTGACCCACTCCGCTGTCGAGTTTTCCGTAAAGCACCTGGGTATTACCAATGTGAAAGGTAACTTTACCGATTTCGCCGGCACAATTATGTATGACGAAGAAGATCCGACCAAATCTACTTTTGATGTAACCATCAATGTTGAGAGCATAAATACTGCCAATGAAAAGCGTGACGGCCACCTGAGAAGCCCGGATTTTTTTGACGCTGCAAATTATCCGACCATCACACTGAAAAGTAAATCTGTAGAGAAAACAGATGACGGTTATGTTTTAGTCGGCGATCTGACTATCCGCGACAAAACCCACGAAGTTAGAATTCCTTTTGGTGTCAATGGCCCGGTCGATCTTGGCGACCGTTTCGGTACTCGCATGGGTCTGGAAGGCGGCTTTGCTATCAATCGTGGTGACTACAATATCAACTTCGGTCTTGGGGAAATTGCCGTTGGTGAAGAAGTTAAAATCAACATTGCCATCCAAGCGAAAAAATCATAACTACCTTCACATAGATTGAAAAAGCCCGCAGGATTTATCCTGGCGGGCTTTTTCTTTTTCCGGTATATTCGGAATGACGGATCAAATAGTATCACATTTTAGCCGATTTTATCAATGCCAATAAAAATACCGGATAATGCAATGACCTATAACGATTATCATCTCCCCGAAAAAGAGGTTGCGGTATTATTGCAACTGGAAAAAATGCTCCGCGCAAGCAAGCGACTTGCCGCTAAAGCGCCCCTGCCGCTTTTGTCATCATTTCATGATTCAATGAGCGAGATTGGCTTTTCTATAAAAGACCGGCAGATCTCAGCGCTTAAGCTGCGCTATTGCGATTTGCCAGACCTACCGGATAATTTCGGAGAATTAACCGCCTTAAGGGAAGTGGACCTGACCGGCAACAACCTGGCAACTTTGCCGAAAAGTTTTTCGAAGCTCACTCAATTAAAAACGCTCAACCTGGACAACAATCGATTTGAAAATCTGCCGTTAGAAATACGTCAATTGTCGTCATTGGTGCAACTATATCTCGATTTTAATCGCCTGACGGTACTGCCGGCAGCGATGGGGGGTATGAAAAACCTTTCCGCGCTGCATGTGCATCATAACCGCTTATCCGTGCTTCCCGAATCTTTATGGACGCTGAGTCAGTTGCGACAGCTCTCCATCGGCGATAATCCGCTGAATACACTGCCGCCGGAAATTGGCAACCTTGATGCGCTGGCATCGCTGTTTATTCATGGGATGAATCTGGTGGCGTTGCCGGACGATATTTGTAAGTTGAAGAATTTAAAAACGCTCGATGCGGCCCATAATCAACTGACGCGCCTACCGGAAAATTTTGGCGAGTTATCGAACCTGCGCGATTATCTCTACATTGGCGATAACCGCCTGCATAATCTCCCGGACAGTTTCGTTAATCTGACCGAATTAGTCTACCTCAACCTTACCGATAATCAGTTTCAGCAGTTGCCGGCAATAATTGGCAATTTGAATAGTTTGCAGGAATTAAGGCTCTATAATAATCAGCTCGCTACTCTGCCGGAAAGTATTGGAAATCTGCTATCCCTTCGGGAGCTTTATCTAATGAACAATCAGATCCACACCCTCCCGGATACTTTTGCCGCACTGGAAAACCTGCGCCACCTGGATTTAAGAAACAATGCAATTGCCGCTTTGCCAAAAACTTTCGGACAGCTGAAAAACCTCACCTTTTTGGATCTGCGTGCCAATCGCATCGATGCGTTGCCCGCAGTCATCGCTGATTTAGTAAAACTGCAAAAACTGGATTTACGCTGGAATAAGCTGAAATCCAACCCGATAGTACTGAAAACATTAAAACGGCGTGGGTGTGTTGTATATCGCTGATATTTTTAAGAAAACTCTCTTATTTAGTATTTGAATTCTCAATATCTTGGTTATCTAAAATTTCTTGCGGATATTTGACCAGCGAAAATTATCTATTCAATTTTATTCCTGGAGTGCGTATGTCCCTGAGAAATTTTGCATTAAGAGCCACCTTTAACATTCTGCTGGTAATAATTATCCTGTTCGTCTTAACTACATGTACTTCTCAACCTGCGGAAAAACCTGACCCGACAACTATGGAAACAGTTCAAAAACAGCTGCCGGCCTGGGCGGAGAATGCCAATATTTATGAAGTGAATATCCGCCAATATACTGAAGAAGGTACGATAAGCGCATTCGAAACGCACTTGCCGCGATTGCAGGAAATGGGCGTGAAAATTCTCTGGCTGATGCCAATTCAGCCAATTGGGAAAAAGAACCGTAAGGGAAGCCTGGGAAGTTATTATTCGATTAGCGATTATACTGCTGTTAATCCGGAATTTGGTACATTGGCTGATGTAAAGCGCCTGGTGCAGAGAGCCCACGATCTGGGCATGTATGTTATCCTGGATTGGGTAGCGAATCACTCCGCCTGGGATAATCCCTGGGTAGAGAACGAGGGCTGGTATACCCTGGATTCCACTGGGAATATGATGCCTCCGGTACCGGACTGGAGTGATGTGGCAGATTTAAACTACGATAATCATGATATGCGCGCAGCGATGATCAGCGCGATGAAGTTCTGGATCACCGAGACCAATATGGATGGCTTCCGCTGTGATATGGCTGGCATGGTGCCGGCGGATTTTTGGCGGGCTGCCCGTACAGCACTGGACGGCATCAAACCAATGTTTATGCTCGCGGAAGGAGAGGGTCCGCAATATCATGATGCTTTTGATATGAGCTATACCTGGGAGATTCATCATACCATGCGCGCCATCGCCAATGGGGAAAAGAACGCCAACGATATTGCCGGGCTCATTCTCGGCAAGCAGGAGAGCTATCCGGAGAATGCTTACCTGATGCAGTTTACCAGCAACCACGATGAAAATTCCTGGCAGGGAACGGTGTATGAACGATTGGCCGGCGGGGTGAAAACTTTTGCCGTGCTGACCGCGACGGTGCCCGGCATGCCCTTAATTTACAGCGGGCAGGAAACAGGCTTAAATAAACGCCTTGCCTTTTTCGAGAAAGATACCATCAACTGGGAAAACTTATCCCTGGCAGATTTTTACAAAACGCTGCTAACCCTGAAAACGAAAAACAAGGCGCTTTGGAATGGCAACAAGGGCGGCGAGTTGCAGCAGCTCAATAGCGGTAAAGATGAAGCAGTTTTTACGTTCCTGCGGGAAAGCGGCGGAGATCAGGTATTGGTCGTATTGAATCTCAGTAATGCCGATCAATCCATGAGATTGGAAAGTGACGCTATATCTGGAAATTACCGGGATATCTTTGGTGATGGAGAAACGGTCGCTCTGGAAGAAAAACTGGTGTTAGATTTAAAACCCTGGGAATATTTCGTTTATGAGCGGCAAGAATAATGACTGCGAATAATACTTTTGTAGAGAAAAGAGAGATTAATAATTGATGGCAAATAATTACGCTCTGAAATTACAAGAGATGCAGGATAAGCTAATGCCGCCGCCCCGTCCGGTGCCACTACCGCTCCAATTGGGTAATTATTTTGGAGGGCTTTGGAACACCCTGGGATGGTCTGCAGCAGCGTTGGGATTGTTGATATTAATACTAAATCTCACCTTTGAAACGGGAATATCCGCCGGTATCCTGATTGCTTCCGCAATATTGCTCGCGGGAGTTGTGATGATCTATGTTGGGGTGAAAAAAGGACGGCTAAATAACTACCTTTTGGCGAATGGTATTATTAGCGGCGGGAAATTGATCAAGCGGGAATCTACCAATACCCGTATAAACAATCGCCCGGTCTTTAAGTTGGTCTATGAGTACACCGCAGACGATGGCAAGGAGTATGAAACAACCATCAAAACGCATCGGGTAGATCGCTTCCAGAAAGGCGTAGCGGAACCGATAATTTACTTTCCCGGGTATGGTGATGTTAGTACCGTTTTAAGAAATATGCCATCTTATCCGGTACTTGGGGAAGCGGGTACTTTCCAACCGGCGGGCCTGATGTCTCAAACCGGCAATTTCTTTCGCCTCATTTTACCGGCAGCAACCCTGATTTTCGGCACGGCATATTTGCTGGATTGGCTGGGAATTATGCCTTTACCGCCTTTTCTTGATGTACATTTGATGCTATATGACCTGCTTGGAAGTGATGGAACGACGGCATATTAATCGCCAGATTAAACGAGATTACAGTTAATGAGTGGCGCTGTCGATTTCTCATCAAACAGTAGATTAAAAACCCCTTACCGAATCGTTGTTATCGGCACCAGCTGTGCCGGTAAAACCACTTTTTCCCGTACACTCGGGAAGCAACTGCAAATACCGGTAATTGAGTTGGATACCATCCACTGGTTGCCGGATTGGCAGGAACGATCTTTGGAGGAATTCCGGGTGTTGCTGGCGGCATCCGTTGCCGAACATCCTCAGTGGATTATCGATGGTAATTATGGAAAAGTGCGGGACATATCCTGGCGAGATGCCCAAACGATCATCTGGTTAAACTATTCATTTCCCCGGGTACTTTGGCGCAGTATTAAGCGGACTGTCTGGCGGGTGGTTAGTAAAGAACTGATGTTCAGTAATAATAGGGAAACATTCCGGCAGGCGTTCCTCAGCAGGAATTCAATCATTTTCTGGGTAATTAAGACGTTCCATCGTCGCCGCCGCGATATTCAAAAATTAGAAAAATCGCCGGAATACCGTCACTTGACTTTTATAGAATTTCGATATCCTTCCGCAGCGGCAACTTTTCTGAAATCAGTGGCCGGTGAGTTAAAAACTGCCGGCCGGTAATCCCCTCATCATTCATATTTAAGTGCATTGATCGGGTTCATCAAAGCGGCCCGAATGGACTGGAATGAAACGGTAAAGAAGCCGACGGCAAACATTAACATCGTGGCGCCGAGAAATGGCAGCCAGCCGATGTCCACCCGGTAGGCAAAATCCTGCAACCAGCTTTCCATTAGAAAATAGGCGAGCGGCCAGGCGATGACGTTGGCGACAAGCAGAAGATAAATCATCTCTTTACTGAGCAAAAAGACGATACCGGGAGCGCCGGCCCCGAGTACTTTTCGGATGCCAATTTCTTTTGTGCGCTGTTCCGCAGCATAGGACGCCATCCCGAACAGACCGAGGCAAGCGACAAAGATCGCAAACAGGGTGAAGTAGTTAAATACCGTGGTGAACTGCTCTTCAGCGCGATACTGACTGTCAAAAGATTGATCCAGGAAGGTAAATTCAAAGGGACGGTTCGGGTCAATGGTTTGCCAGCTTTGCTTCAAACCGGCGATAGTACTTTCAATATTTTCCGGGCGCACTCTTACCAGCAAATCGTTTATATAACCGCTGCTGTTGGTGACGATTAAAGGTTGAATAACGCTGTGCAGCGATTCAGTATGGAAGTCTTTCAACACACCGACGACAGTCCATTGCCGGGCATCGCTGTCGTCAGATTCCCGGATATATTTCCCGACGGGATTTTTCCAGCCAAAACGCTTTGCGGCAGTCTCGTTGATTAATATCGCCGATTCCGGATCGGTGGCGAATTCCCGGGAGAAATTACGGCCCTCCACAATTTCAATATCAAGTGTCGGGACAAAATCCGCATCAAAATTGATTCGCTGCATAATCTGCGATTCGGATTCGCTGAAACCTTCCGGCAGGTAAATATTAACATCCATATTTTCACCCGGCGCTTTTGATGCTGCGGCGCTGCTAATCACCCCGGGCACCCGCGCTAATTCGGTTTTGATCGTGCTTAAATCGCCGACCAGGCTGTCATCCATCAGCGGAATGGTCACAACTTGTTCCTTGTGGAAACCAAGGCGTTTGTTTTTCAGATAGTCCAATTGGCTGTAGATAATCAATGCGCCAATCATCATCGTTACCGAGATGACGAACTGGGAAATCACCAGTATTCTCCGAAAACGCAAACCGCTGTTACCGGTTTTCAAATGCCCTTTCAATACTTTGATAGGGCGGAAAGACGACAAAAACAGGGCAGGGTAGCTGCCGCCAAGGATGCCCACCAGCAGCGCCAGCGCAAAAAATGCCGGTAATAACCAGGGGCGGGCCGCGAAATCCAACTGTAGCTGACGGCCGGCAATATCACTGAAAAACGGTAATAGCAGCGGGACAACAATCAGGGCAATCGCCAATGCACAAAGGCTATAAATGATGGATTCACCGAGAAATTGGAAGATGAGCCGACGCCGCCGGGCACCAAGCACTTTGCGCATTCCCACTTCCCGCGCTCTTTGTGCCGACCGGGCCGTAGCGAGGTTCATAAAGTTGATACAGGCCAGTAGGAGAATGAAAATCGCAACAGCGGAAAAAATGTAAATATAGGCGATATCACTGTTGGCCGCCACTTCGTTTTCCAGGTTGGAATGAAGATGGATATCGGTTAGCGGCTGTAAAAAATAATCGATACGCCCGCCAATAGCATTAAGGGTAGGGCTGAGGTAGGTTTGGACCACCTGGGTCATTTTTTTCTGGAAGACAAGATAATCCGTATCCCCGGAAAGATGCAGGTAGGTGTAGTAATTAAAGGACATCCAGTTTTCCAGATGTTGTGGATTTCTCGTATAAAGTGTTTGGAATGAAAGCAAAAAATCGAAGGTAAAGTGAGAATTATCAGGGACATCTTCGATAACGCCGGTTACCTGAAAATCGTCCCCGTTATTGAACTTAATCGCCTGTCCCACCGGATTGGCATAGCCTTTTCCGTGGAGTGGATTGGGGAAATATTTCCGGGCCATCGTTTCCG
>JAUIFT010000811.1 GCA_030430345.1 Calditrichia bacterium
AGCACCGCCATCTCAGCCGCCCATTTAGAATTATTGGCCTGTTCGTTGCTATGCTGCTTATCTTCCATGGCGCCCTCTTTGCGCATGAATTTTATGTCTCCATTTGTAAAATCAAACATAATCCGGCAGAGCAAGCATTCGATATTAATATCCGTATTTTTACCAATGATTTTGATGCCGCACTAACTGCAGTCAATGGGGAATCCCCCCGCCTGGACACAGCTGAGGAGTTGCCGCAAAGTGCAGACTGGGTTGCAGAGTACGTTCTCGGCAAGCTACAACTGCAAGCAGATGATCGCCCGCTATCCCTGCGCTTCCTCTCTCATCGCTACGATTATGACGCCACGGAAGTCCTCCTTCGGGCAGATAGCGTCGCAACTGTGCAGAAATTGATGGTTCAAAACAAAATCTTACTGGACCTGCTCGATGGACAGACCAACATTGTCCGGTGCCAGGTGAATGGCGAGAAAAAATTTGTTAATTTGGGCAAAACGCTTCCGACCGAAACGATAATATTCTGAGCGTGGGCTGAAAACACCTATGAATCCCAAATATAAATATGTGCTGGAATATTTTTGCCAGGTGTACAACGTTCCACCAGAGATCGAAATTGGATACGGCACCCGGGACGCTTCAATCAACATTACTGCCAGCGCAACCAACTATTTTGACAATTTCAACCCATTCCCCGCGGATGAGCCGGTTTGGAAGCATTGGCGCTATCAGGAAATTCCTTTTCTTTTTGCCGGAGAAGCAAACCGGGAAGTGCTCGAAATCGTTAATGGCAAGGCATTTATAAACGCCGATATTCTCGCTGGCGCTTTCTTTTTTCTCAGCGGCTGGCAGGAATTTGTTTACCTGCAAAAGCATAACGCCACCCGCTATCCCTATCATAACAGCTTACAGGCGCGTTGGAAAATTGCTCACATCCCGCTGGTTAATTACTACTTTGACATTCTGAAGAGCGCCATCGAGCAGGTCTATAATATCACCCTGACGGTTGATGCCTGGGGAGAAAAATCCGGTGCAATTTGTCTGACCCATGACATTGACAACTGCTATGGAGGTTGGAAGTATGACCTTTATAGCCAGTTAAAGAAAAAGGAAATTGGTGATATCGTCAGAATTCTCGTTCATCGGCTGACGCGCGGTGATACCTGGTTTAATTTCGAGGATATTATTTGCCTGGAAAAACAGTACAATGCGACATCCTCCTTTTACTTTATTCCGGACTTTGGCAATGTTTATTTCAACCCATCCATCGTAAAAAGGGTTGCTGCCGCTGAAAAATCATATAATCCGGCAGATTTTTTTGACCGGCGTTTTACTTCCCGCTTCCGCGGCTACACGAGCCGTCTGGAAAATGCCGACTACGACTTACGCACCCCGGCGATCCGGGAAGTGTTTGATATGATCCGGGAGAATGGCAGCGAGGTTGGCATTCATGGTGGCTTTGGTTCATTTTTATCGGAAGCACAATATCAGGCAGGGCTTTCCCGCTTCGACGCAGCAACGGCCGGGGGCAGATTTCACTATCTCAATTTTGACCTTACCACCACTTATGACAT
>JAUIFT010000812.1 GCA_030430345.1 Calditrichia bacterium
GTGGTTACCTTTCCCCTGCGGTTCAGATGGCAATTGTCGTCGGCAGTTGCCAAAGAGTTTAAGATTTGCCAATTCAGCCTGATGGATAATCGCCGTAAAGTGCTGGACCAGCAATTCGTCGACGGCAGAGAATACTTCCTAAAGAGCCGTTTGATACCGGGATTATATTACTGGACTTTGAGCAGTGATTCCCACATATTCCATACGGGCAAATTTTGGGTATTGCCCAATAATTGATCCGCTGCTTTTATCTTATTGGGAATAACTTATGTCCACTTCTGTCCTTTCGGCGATTGTTCTTGCTGCCGGATTTTCCAGGCGAATGGGAGATGAAAACAAGCTATTGCTCCCATTCGGCCAGCATTCTGTTTTACAGGAAACTCTTTCCCAGGTATGCGCGAGTAATGTTGCCGAGGTTATTCTGGTATCCGGCTTTCAATCTACTGCGATCGTAAATAGCTTGGATACATCCGGTATTACCATTATTTCCAGCAAAAATTTTCATGAGGGGATGACGCGTTCAATCCAGCAGGGCGTGCGAGCAGCGGCAAATACCAGTAAGGGATATATGATTTGCCTGGGAGACATGCCTTTGATTCAAACCAGAGAATATAATTTGCTGCTTGAGGCTTTTGGCGAGGAGTACCGGAAAAATCCGGAAACCATTATTTTAGCGGAGTTCCAGGGGCGGCGCGGCCAACCAGTTACCTTTTCCGCACATTATCAACAGGCAATTCTGGATCACCGGGAAATGAACGGGTGCAAGACCATCATCGAAAATAATGAGGGAAATGTTTTTACAGTTGAAATGCCCGGGGACAATATCTGCCGCGATATCGATACACCGGCAGAATATCAGAATGCACTAAGCATTAAGCGATCGAGCTAGCTTAAATTTCCTGATCCTGCTTTTGTTTGAATCCCCACATATACCGCTCACTGCCAATCCCGCTGATTAAGAGCCGTTCTTTACGGTTGCTGAGAAACTGACTGGTCCAGTCCGTGAATCCTCCATCGGCAAGGAAAAACTGCTCCCCTTCCCGGTTGCTGGCATTTATCTGAAATCCGGCTTCCCGGTAATACCCATGTCCACTGGTGCGCTCCCGGTCGAATTGAATGTTAACATCCGGGTAAAGTTCTGCTAATGGCTGCATCAATTTTTCTTCGAGCTCCCCTTCCCGTTTGCTATTAAAGGGCATTATCATCACTTCAATATCTTTCGCCGGATATCCGATATCTGCGCCCTTTTTCAGCAAATTCAGGTAAAAAATAATATGTTCGCTGAGGTTTTTTAGTTCAAAATTAAATCCACCGTCATCCCGCCCGGCGCTGCACAATCCGAATATCAGAAAATGCGGAAAAGCGCCGGGGAATTCCATCAGCTGCGGCCGCATCAGGCGATGGCTGCTGGCATATTTTATAACTTCGGTGCTCTTTGGATTTTCCAGCAATAAGCGACGGCGCTGCCGGGCACACTCCAAAGCCATAACGTTGGTATTGTCCGAACAGACCTCCGTGTTCCGCACGGTCACAACGCTGTTGATTTGATCGACCGTTGCTACGATAGC
>JAUIFT010000813.1 GCA_030430345.1 Calditrichia bacterium
TTTCCGATGGATTCAGTGGTTACTTGCGGTGAGAAAAGGGAGGAAAGGGAATCTGACAACACATCGTCCAAAGTGAAGTTGCCGGAGGGGTCGGATAGTATTTCCAGGTAGGGCGTAAGCTGGTGCACGGAGTTCACGCGGGAAACATAGAGCAGCGGCGTTTTTGTGGATTGTGGCAGATCCTTGATAGAAACGCGCATTTTACTGCGGAAATCCGCCGAGGCCTTGCGCTTCCCCCCTTGTGCCACAATAGCCGTATTGCCCAGCAGCAACAGCAAAAGCCCCCACAGGGTCAGGTTTCTCCAAATAATTTTTAGCGAAGATGGCACGCTATCATTCATCTGCGATGAAATCCGACTTTTATTGACAAAGACCGCTTATTCCTCCGAAGAAAGTTTATCAAATTCCGCGAAAAAAACCAAACTGATTCAATTATTCGCTGAATTCTTTTTTGCACTGCGGTAAAAAGCTTTCCCGCTTGAAAAAGAGGGTTTTAATGATCATATTTCCCCCCGATTAGGTGAATTGCATTGACTGTTGGGATAATAATATGGCGGATATTTCATGAAGCGAGCGAGCGAACAAATTCCCGGATTCTCATACCTTCCCCGAAAAGCCATTAAAAAACTCTATGCCGAGCCATTCAGCGATAAAAACGCGGCACTTAAAACCCCCGATTATATTTCCAGCGAAGCGCTCAAAGAAGTTCTCTATCCAATAACCGGTTATTTATACGAACAGTATCTATACTATCGGAAACATCGGGAAAAGATGGCTTTAATCAGCGGCGAACCACTTTCAGCGGCCCCGTTTATCATTGCCGTGAGCGGCAGCGTTGCTGTAGGAAAAAGTACTTTTGCCACTGCGATTAAAACCCTCTTAAGCGGAATGCCCGCAGATCCGAAAACAGACTTACTGGTAACCGACGGCTTTTTGTATTCCAATGCAGTGCTTTCAGAGAAGGGCATATTAGAGAAGAAAGGATTTCCGGAAAGCTACGATACTGCTGCTTTGCTGCAATTTATTCAGTCCATAAAATCCGGAGCGGAGGTTGTCAATGTCCCTCTATATTCCCATGAAATTTATGATGTTATCCCGGATAAATTCCAGGAAATAGCTCAGCCGGACATTTTGATCCTTGAAGGAATCAATGTTTTGCAGCGAGGGCATCCGGAGACTGTTGCCTCGCAATTAATGGTCGCAGACTACGTTGATGTTGCTATATACATTGATGCCACTGTAGCGGATGTGCGCCGCTGGTTCCTGGAGCGTTTTATGGTATTTCTCGATGCCGCCCGCACCGACAGTAGTTCTTTCTATCACCAATTTCTGAAAATGAGCGCGCAGGAAGCAGAAGAGTTTGCCCTGATGGTCTGGCGGCAGATCAACGAAGAAAATTTGCTGAACCATATCGCCCCGACGAGAGAACGGGCGGATATTATTGTCCGGAAAGGGGCAGATCATCAAGTTGAAGGCATTTGGCTGAAAAACTAGGGAATGTAAAATGTTCAATTTTCAATGTAAAATTTCCAAGCGAAGATGAAGATGTGCCGGAAGACTTGACAAT
>JAUIFT010000073.1 GCA_030430345.1 Calditrichia bacterium
ATTTTGTTACCTGGACAGACAGTATCGAAATCTTTCCCCGGCAAACCTTGCAGCTAAATATTTCCCTTACCGCAATAAATAATTAAGATTTGTTTCTGGCATTGTCTAATCTCTTCAGATGCGTTAACTTGCTACATACTAACAATTATGAGTGTCATGAACGGACAAATCAAACGCACAATACTTTTGGGCTGTGCCTTGCTGATGACCTGTCAAATAGGGGCTCAGTCAATTAATAATCTCCCGGCAATTCGTCAGACTTATGACGCTGCGAATTTTGAACAAACAATCGCTGCCTGCCGGCAATGGTTGCATCAACGTCCAATAAGCTTAACACCGGACGAAACAGTTCAATTGCATCAATACATGGCGCTTTCTTTCTTTAATTTGAATGTGCCGGATTCTGCAAAAACTCATTTCCAAACTTTGCTTTCCCTGGCCCCGGCGACCACCTTGGATCCGGTTACCACATCTCCGAAAATCATCACATTTTTTAATACCCTGAAAAAAGAGATGCAGATTTCCCCGCCAACCGCAAGGTTCACCCGCTATGCTTTTATACCCGATAAACGGCCGGGAGCCGCCTGGCGCTCAATCATATTTCCCGGATGGGGTCAGTATCATAAGGGACAAAAGGGGAAAGCCTGGTTACTCGGAGGAGCATTTTGGGGAAGTGCCATTGCTACCGGGGTTAGCTGGCTGCGGGAAGAGCAGGCCCATGATGATTATCTTGCCAGCACGACCGCCACAGATATTGATGCGAATTATGACACGTACAACAGTTGGTTCAAACGCCGCAGAACCTTAATGGTTGTTACCACAGCATTTTGGGCCCTCACCTTTTCCGATGCGCTCTGGAGCAATTACGCCACTCCGCAGGCAACGCTTGGTCAGAATGGCACGCTGCAATTCGGCATGTCCGTCCATTTCTAAGTAGATTCGGCAGACGCATCATCCGCAGTTATAGTCTCTTCTTCCCGGGTATTTTCTTCTTCCTTCTTTTTTGCCAGCGAGCCAAACTCCTTGGCATAAAAATGTGTATAAGCGGCTCCCAATAACAATATTTGCGAAGAAATAGATACCCAGATCAAGACAACCACGAAGGAGCTGGCAGCGCCAAAAAGAGTGATGGTCTGGCTGTTGCTGAGATAAATGGCAATAAGAAATTTACCCAGGGTAAAAAGGAGTGAAGAAAGCACTGCGCCTTCCCAAATATCACTCCACTCTATTTTTACATCAGGTAATATTCGGTAGATAACTGCAAAAAGCAGGGTGATAATAATAAACGATACCACCAGACTGCCAATTCTCCAGATATCAATCTCAGTAAACATCGGTATATATTGGGACAGTATTTTATCGAATGCGGCGAGGAAAATATCGACCAGGACCAGGCAAAACAGGAGGAGCCCGATCGAAAGCACCATTAAAAAGGAAACCAATCGCTCCCAGAGAATGTTCATCACCCAATGGCGTTCCCGGACAGGCGCGTCCCAAATTTCATCAATCGCATTTTTTAGCTGGGCAAAAACATTGGTTGCCGCATAAATAATAATCGCGATACCGATCAGGTTAGCTAAGGAAAGCGTGGCCATGTGCATGCCGGATTCGATCATTCGCTGAATCGCGAGGGCGGTATTATCCCCGACCAGGCCATTAATTTTTTCGACGATTTGTCCTTTCACTGCTTCTTCGCCGAAAATTCTCCCAAAAATAGCCACTACCAAAATAAACATCGGCGCCATGGAAAAAAGGGTGTAGTAAGCCAGCGCTGCGGACATCCAGGCGATGTTTTCGGATTGCCACTTCGTTGTGGTTAATTTGATCAGGTGCCAGAATTTTTGCCATCGATTCAACGATCAACCTCCAAATAGATCCGTTCCAGGAGAAGTATGGTCTGTTCTACCAGGCACTCTCATAGAATATTGGTTTCGTATTTACAACTTAGTGTTTATTTTGGGGGGAAACAAATTATGCTTTTTCTGCCTCTTTTTGCAATGCGAATAGGCGCTTTTAATATTCCCTGCGGGAAAGACTGTTCGTATTTATTATTTTTTTCTTTAGCCGCGGATTTGCACAGATGAACACAGCTTAAAGAAGGTATATATTCCAGGAAAAAATTCTTTTGAATCCCGTCTCTTAAATCAAATTATTTGCATCTTATACAAATAGTTTAGTGGATATCGTAACTAATTTTGAAATTTGAGATAAATAATATCGTTACCTGTTGAGGAAGAAGTATGAAAAGAGATTTTGCCAAGATGCCCTTTGACCCCGCACTTGAAAAAGGTGCTTATAATGCCATTCATATTTGCCTGCGCTTGCAACCGGAAGAACGTATTACCCTGATTGTCGGAGAAGAAAATCTGGAAATCACTGCGGCTTTTGTCGCGCAAATCCGGGAAATCGGCGCGAATTACCGGGTGTTTGTTTTGGAGGATTATCAGAAACGCCCTTGCCTTTCCCTCCCGAAAGAAATCCTTGAAGACATGAAAAATTCCCAGGTAAGTCTCTTTGCGGCCGATCCCAAACCGGGTGAATTAAAAATGCGCATGGAGATTACCGGGTTTGTCAATCACGTCCACAAGCTTCGTCATGGTCATGCCGTTAGCCTGACGAAAGAAATTATGCTGCAGGGGATGACTGCCGATTATCTTGCCGTGGACGACCTCAGCAGCCGGGTCATTGAGAAAGCCCGTCAAACCGAAAAGATTCAAGCAAAGACATCGGCCGGCACTGATATTGAAGCGACCTTCATTCCGGAACTGAATTGGGTGAAAACCAGTGGGATCATTACGACCAAAAAATGGGGGAACTTACCCGGTGGAGAAATTTTTACCTCCTCGCACCGGGTTGATGGGCAGTTTGTCGTCGATGGCGTGGTCGGTGATTACCTCTGTGCCAAATACGGTGATCTGCAGTCATTTCCTTTGTTCATCGATATCGAGGATTCCCGCATCCGCAACCTGCAGTGCGAGAACAAAGAGTTATTGGCGGATTTCAAACAATACACCAGCGTTGATGAAAACAGTGACCGGGTCGGTGAGTTTGCGATTGGTACAAATCTGGCGGTGACGGACATTATCGGCAACATTTTGCAGGATGAAAAGATTCCCGGCATCCACATCGCTTTCGGCGATCCTTATCCGCACCACACCGGGCAGACCTGGCACTCCAGCACGCATATCGACTGTGTCGGGCGCGATTTCGATATTTGGCTCGATGGTGAAATGATTATGAATGACGGGGAGTTTTTGCTGTAAACGGTAGCGTTAGTGGCAGTTGGCAGTATAAGACTCTGTGAGTTACTTCTCACCCATTTTCTTACTGCTACTGCAAAACATATTAACTCCGCACCAACCGCTTCCGAAACTCAAGAAAGTATTGCAATGAATCCGGATTTTTCATCGAATCCGGATTCGCCGCTTTTTCAATCGGAATCCCCATCAAAATTTTCTTTACCGGCGCTTCCAGTTTTTTCCCGCTGATGGTGTAAGGAATCTCATCAATTTCGATTACCTCATCCGGCACATGACGGGGTGTATATTCCTGCCGTAGTGTTTTCTTAATGGTTTGCTTTAAGGCATCATCAAGTTCGGTACCGTCATTCAGAACCACGAACAAAGGCATATAGTGCTCGCCGCCCTCCAGCTCCAGATTTACGATCAGACTGTCGGCAATGCCCGGCACTTTGTCAATCGCCCGGTAAATTTCCGCGGTGCCAATGCGAATGCCCTGGCGGTTCAGGGTCGCATCCGATCTACCATAAATAATCAAACTGTTCCGCTCAGTAATTTTTAGCCAGTCTCCATGCCGCCAAATGCCGGCATACATTTCAAAGTAACTGGCGAGATAGCGCGTTTTCCCGGGATCATTCCAGAAATAGATTGGCATGGAGGGCATTGGCTTAGTAATCACCATTTCCCCGACGGTTTCCAGCGACGGTTCCCCCATTTCGTCGTAGCTATACATGCTGCACCCCAGCGCCCGGCACTGAATTTCCCCACGATAGACTGGCTCCAGTGGACATCCTCCGACAAACGCAGTGCAAACATCAGTGCCCCCGCTCATTGAGCAGAGCCAGACATCTTCCGAGATATTCTCATAGACCCAATTAAATCCTTCCGGCGGCAACGGCGCGCCGGTTGAGCCAATTGAGCGCAATTTCTTTAAATCATATTTTTTTCCCGGCTGCTGGCCGGCCTTCATACAAGCCACGATAAACGGCGCGCTGGTGCCAAAATGATCGATGCCGGCCTCGGCGGCAAATTCCCACAAAACTTCCAGGTCAGGAAAGCCCGGACTGCCGTCATAAAGCACGATGGTCGCACCAGCGAGTAAAGCGGCCTGCACAAAATTCCACATCATCCAGCCGGTGGTGGAGAACCAGAAAAACCGTTCCCCGGGATGGACATCATTATGAAATGCCAGGTATTTGTAATGCTCCAACAGCACGCCGCCATGGGAGTGAGTAATCGCCTTCGGAATACCGGTGGTGCCGGAAGAATACAAGACCCAAATCGGATGATCAAATGGCACCGCGGCAAAAGTCAACGGCTCGGCCGGTGTTTCCAACGCCGTTTCCCAGGGCACACAATCGGGAAACTTTTCCGCCGCAAGATTCTCATTCAGATATGGAATCATCACCAGTTTTTCCAGGGAGGGGAGTTCATCGAACAATGATTGTACCGCCTTGCTCTTATCGAAAGATTTCCCGCCATATTGGTAGCCATCAACGGCAATCAGCACCTTCGGAGAAATTTGCGCAAAACGGTCCACCACGCTGTTCACCCCAAAATCCGGAGAGCAGCTCGACCAGATGGCGCCCAGGGCATTCACTGCGAGAAAGGCAATGGTTGCTTCAGGAATATTCGGTAAAAAAGCCACGACCCGGTCGCCCTCTTGAACACCTTCCTGCATTAACCAGGTCTTAAAAGCCGCCACCTTTTTTTCCAGGGTATCCCAGCTGATTTCCATCAATGGATGGCGCTCCGAGCGAAAAATAATTGCCGGATATTCGCTTGTTTTTTCACGAAAAATATGTTCTGCGTAATTCAAAGTGCTGCCGGGAAACCACTTTGTTTCCGGCATCGTATCATCGCTATGCACTGCTGTATAGGGCGAATGAGATATAATCTGAAAGTATTCCCAAACGGATTGCCAAAATGCCGCGGTATTTTCGACCGACCATTCCCACAATGCCTGATAATCAGCAAAATTTAACTGATGTTTTTCTTGCAGCCAGCGACGGTATTTATTCAATTGTGTTGCTTGCTTAAATGCTTCCGTAGGCTGCCAGAGTGGGGTTGGTTGAGGGGATGCCGCAGTCATGTTTCATACTCCTTTTTGATGTTCAAAGCTTCAACAGAATTTCAAAAAATGAATTAAAAAGCAACCCCTTAAATTTTTTTCTTTCTTTATGGTGTTTACTCTTCATGCACTGTATTTTCTGGCATGGAAATGGATCATATCACCAATGAAGACCGCAAGGTGCTTCAATTTGCCATACTGCTCTCCCTCGTTATTGGGTTCATCATGCTGGCAATCAAAATTGGGGCATACCTGCTCACCGGATCAGCTGCGATTTTAAGTGATGCCGCGGAATCGGTCGTTCACGTCGCCGCGGTCGGCTTTGCCGCTTACAGCCTGCGTCTTTCATTCAAACCTGCTGATGACTCGCATCTTTACGGCCATGAAAAAATCAGTTTCTTCTCCGCCGGTTTTGAAGGCGCGATGATCGTGATCGCCGCTATTTATATCATCTATGAAGCGATTATGAAATGGCTGCATGGGCTGGCTTTAGAAAACCTTGGTACCGGCACCTTGCTGACATTATTGGCAATGCTCGTTAATGGCCTGTTGGGTTGGTATCTCATCCACACCGGACGGAAACGGAAATCTCTTATTTTAGAGGCCAATGGTAAGCATGTGCTCACAGATTCCATTACCAGCCTTGGTGTCATCGTTGGCCTGGTCCTCACCCTTTTTACCGGCTGGCTCCCCTGGGATCCTATCTGTGCAATTCTTGTGGCCATCAACATCCTTGTTTCCGGCATCGGGTTGATTTCCCGCAGTATCACCGGATTAATGGATCAGGCAGATCCGGCGATCCAAAATGAGATAGAGGCAATTCTCACCGAAGAGTCCGAGCGTTACCAGCTTCAGTTCCATGCTTTGAAACATCGCAATATGGGCAACAGATTTTGGATTGATTTTCACCTTTTATTCCCAGCAGAAACCCCCATTTCGGAAGCCCATCGTATTGCCACCATCATCGAAGACCGCATTGAACGCGCATTAGCAGTACCAGCGACGGTTACCACTCACTTGGAGGCAATCGAGGATCATCAGGAAATCCATGCCGCCAAAAAGGCCGGCCATTTATAGATAGTCTGCATTTCTGCGCATCCGCTAAAATACAATTTTTCAATTTCGTTAATTAGTTTACGTCTTCTCCTGCCAGGTTTTGTATCTTAGCAAGATACAATTAAGCCGACAGAGGTCTCCGGCACTTTTCGCCGGCAAAGCCACGATTCACGGAGTTATACTTTATGCATCGCCTGAAATCAAGTTTTCTACTCTTACTTTTTACCTTGCTGGTTTCCTTTTTGCTTGGAGAAATTATCGTTCGCCTTTTTGTCGTGCAGGAAACCAAGCGGCTGGCAACTTATGATAAAGAACTTGGCTGGCGGGGCACCCCCAATGGCGAGGGCACTTTTATTCGTTTGCGGGATGATATTCGCACCCCTTTCAGGTTTAACAATATCGGGGTTCGGGACGACGATTATCTGCCGAAACAATCAGGGCAGAAGCGACTGGTGTTATTGGGCGATTCTTTTGTGGAAAGCCTGGAAGTAGCGGTTGAAAGAACGTTTCATGCCCTCCTCGAAAAACAATTTCAGACAAGCGGTGCCCCCATCGCTGATGTAGCGATTCTCGCCTCCCAGGGCTACTCGACAGCGCAGGAAGTCCTGGCGCTCCGTAAATTTCAGGATATCATCCAACCCGATTATGTCTTTCTGGTTTTCTATACCGGTAACGATTTTGAGAATAATCTCCGGAGAAAATTTGCCTTCCTGAATAAAGAAAAAGAACTGGTATTTCCTCCCAATAAAGACTCCTGGCTGCGCATTCAGTATCTCTCCATGCAGCGCTGGCTCTATGAAACCTCCCACCTGGTTTTCTTTCTCAAAAACCTGATTCAGTCCAATACAGAGATTAACCTTGCGGACAATGCCCGTAAAACCGAGCAGCGATCTGAGAGTTATAAGCTTCAGATTACCCGGGCACTAATCGCTGCAGCCCGTGATGATGCCCGGCGTTTTGGCGCACAGTTTGCGATGGTGGTTGTTCCCAGCCGGGGAGAAGTCCGCAGGGGAGATGACACCAAAATCAATATCATTACAGCGTTTTGCAATGCGGAAAATATTCCCTGCCTGAACCTCTTTCCGTCATTGTCTGAGGCACACTACTTTGCCCACGACATTCATTTCAACGATGCCGGGCATCAGTTAACCGCCGAGAAGATTCGCTTATTTTGGGAAGAACATTTTTCGGGGAACGTTCGGGAAGGGGATGATACTTCGGCCGTGAAGCAGGACGGCAAATATCCAATTTCCAATAATCAATAATAAATTTCCAGGTATTTTCGTTCGACATTGGATATTGAGCGATGGATATTAGACATTGATGACAAACCGCGTCAATCAATGCTAATCCCAGTATTACTCCACCGCATCACGATCAAAATCGCTGCTGCTAAAGGTGCCTTCCAGGCTTTTCGATAACTCACGGATTTTTGTCTCCGCACCATTGAGTTTATCCGCGCAGAAGCGGATCAATTCGCAGCCCTCTTCATAAAGTTTGACCGATTCTTCCAACGGTGTATCACCGTTTTCCATCAGGCGGGCGATTTCTTCCAGGCGTTGAAACGCTCCTTCAAAATTTTTCTTCTTACTCATCATTTTCTCCTGTTTCCGAGATGTTGGCATTCAGCCAACCTTTTGCCAGCTTAATTCGTATTTCATCGCCGGCCTTCACACTTTTTCTATCACGCACAATTTTTTCCTGGTGCGAAGTAATGCTATAGCCCCGCTGCAAAATTGCTGAGGGATTTAATCCTTCGATGCGCAATGTCAGATTTTCGATCTGGCTGCGCTTCAGCTTCAAGGCTTGTTGCATCATGAGCTGCATACTTCGCTGCAAATCATCAAGGCGTTGCGAGTATTGATAGACGGCATCCGTTGGACGGCGGAAGGCGTAACTTTTCTGCAAATTATCGAGATGCAGGCGATGCT
>JAUIFT010000074.1 GCA_030430345.1 Calditrichia bacterium
GAAGAAGATTCATGAAATCCCCGCCTGGTCGACCGAAAAATGGCGATTTACCCTTTCCCGGGAACAATACTTACAGGAAGTAAAAAATTTCCACGACCGTTTTATAACGGCAATGGGGGAACGAACTGCCGCAGTTGCCAAAAACTGGAACAATCCGGATATACAAGTAGACGCGGACGCTTTACAGAATGAGCATCAATTCCGGGCACAGCAGGTTAGCGATGAAACTTTGAATATTCAGACGGAAACCGACTGGGAAATAGTGATGCAGGCAATTGAACGAATCGAAAGTGAAATGAAGTAATTTACGACGCTGCACTCTGCAAAATGGTGTTAATTGCGAGGCTAGCTTGACGTTATAAGATATGATGCCCGCTACCGACTGACGTCAACATGCCGATCGCCGGGTCAGTCAGGCCACTCAAAGCCGATATGGCTTTTTAGCAATAAACAGGTTTGTCATCTCATTTATTTGAGGGATATATTTTTGCTGACCCGTTTCTTGGGCACGGCGCAGGATGTTTCCCAGCACTTGCTCTGCACGGCTGTAATTTTCGTTTTCGGCATAGGCCACTGCCAGGGTTATTCCACAGCGAACATCCTGGAGATGGTTGTCTTTTCGGATCAGGGAAATCCTTTTCGCCAGCGCCAGCGCTTTTTCACCATTTCGAATCCGCGCATCCGGACAAGCAGCCTGAATCCAGGCCCTTCTTTCCAGCAAATCAATATCATTGGGCGCATCTTTCAGCGCCTGGATAAATAAATTATCTGCTTCTTTCCAGCGTTTTAAAGACAGCAAATAATTGCCAAGCTGCACAATCGCTTTTGTATTCAGCGGATTAATTTTTATGCTTTCTCGGTAATTAGCTAAGGCATTGTTTACATTCCCCTTTTCCTCTGCCATTATGCCCATCAAAATATAGGGAATTTCATTGTTTGCATTCGCTTTTATTGCTAAGGCAAACTGCTCCCGGGCTTCCTTTTCTTTTCCCCGCAGCGCTAATATTCGCCCATATTCAGTTCTTAATGCGGAATTTTCCGGATCATTAGCCAATACTTTGCGGCAATGTGCCATTGCGGCATCATACGATTTGGCAGCAACCAATATTTTCAAGTAGGTAATTTGCGCATCCATTGCCAGGGGATTAATTGCAATTGCCCGTCTTAAATAATTAAAAGCCAATTCATATTGGTTGCGCCGATAAAAAGTGTCAGCAATTTCAATCAGTTTCCCGTCATCGTCATAATGATGATTTAATAATTTCTTGGCCTTTTCCCGTAATCCATCCATCTTATTTTTGACCAGCATTAAGACAATGTTTTTCCCCAGCGCCTCCGCATCATTCGGGTCATAGGAAAGCATATGATTGCAAAGCATATCGGCCCAGGCAAAATTCTCGCTTTTAATGGCAGTGTCGATATGTTTTAAAATGGCATCCGAATGCCTGCTGTTCAGCAATAAAGTGTTAAACATCGGATCGGATGGCGGGATATAACTTTCAAAATCACCGGCTTTTATTATCGCGGCTTTCCCTGCTTCTGTATTTCCTGTTGAATTATATACCTGGCCCAAGAGGCGATAAGCGGGTCCAAAGCGGGGATTTTTTTGAATTAACGCATTCAGCGCTTCGCTGGCTAAGGTGTATTTTTCCTGCTGAAGATAAACCCTTCCCAGGTTTAGCCGGGCATAAACAGTCAATGGAAAAGCGCCTTTATCCGGTATCTCCGGCGCGAAGGAAAACCGTTTTAGATTTTTCACTTCTTTGAAGGCACTTTCCGCAGCCTCAAATGAATTTTGTTTTAAATAGGCATTGCCCAATTTGAACCAGGCATGGGGAACACCGTCATTTATCTCAAGGACTTTTTTCAAGTGTTCGATAACACCGTCAGCATCTCCCAGTTCTTCCTTAATTAAGGCTGGATAGTAATGCCAACGCCAATCTGCTGAATTCAATCGTTGCGCATTGGTATAACAAAGCTCCGCCGCTTTATAAAAATAATTGGCCTGAAATGCCAGTGCCAGTTTACCAATGGTTTCATCAGCGTAAGGCTTTCGCTGAGCCTCCGCATAAACAGCATTGATATAATCCGTTACCGGCGCCGGCTGGCCGGTTAGGTTTGGCAGCGCCGGCACATTATCGGCATGTATAACCTTTAGCACAAATGGGCGCAGCAAAAAGAATGCGGCAAGAATACATCCAAGAATAGCGATACTAATAATTGTCTTTTTCAAATAAAACTTTCTGCAGCAGATTTATTTTTTGATATCCATACATGTTTATGATTTGCACCTCATGATCTCCAGGGTCGCGGCAAGAAAATCTTCAGATGATTATCCTGAGCTTGTAGAAAGATGACTCAGATAAACATCATCTCTTTCCCATCACCTATTTTTCTACCTGGTTATTCTGCCATAATGTTATCCGGGCCATCCGGTCAAAGGGCGCAAAAACGTGCAATCCTCCAGTAACCATATCCATCTTTCCATCTTTATTAAAATCACCGAGTTCCAGCGCCAGGAGATGCGAAGGATCGCTGGCAATATTATGCCGGGTAAAGGACATTTTACCGTCATTTTCCAGCCATATAAAACTTTGTGAATCCTGGTTATCCCAGGCATTAAAGGAGCTCACCACGAAGAGATCAAGGTCATCATCGTTATCGATATCGAATGGGCGCGCATTATAAGCACCACCAAAATCGGCAATGCGATGAAATTGAAAAACCAGGTTGCCCTTGTTCTCCAGCCAATTTACCCCCTGCCAGGGCCGGGGGCGGGGCGGCACGTAATCGAACGAATCTCCATTGGTATATAAAACATCGATATCATTATCCTGATCAAAATCGCTCAGGTAGATACCGCTGGAGCCGAAATCATCATTACTGGATCCAAAAAGCCGGCGGGGCGTAAAGCCGCCCTTCCCATCATTGAGGAAAAGATAAATCTCTTCCCATTCCTGACTGACCAAAGTAATCAGATCGTTATCGCCATCGTTGTCGATATCGACAACCTCGACATTGATACCGCCGGATAGCGATTGCAATATGTGGCTCTTGAACTGCCAGCCGCCTAAATTTTCCAGCCAGCGGGTTTCGCCATCCAGGTAGCCAAATTGAATCGCCGCCAGGTCCAAATCATTATCACCATCGAGATCGGCAGCGCGAACATCTGCAACCCGGGCAATCTTATCGGCAATCAAATGTTTCTTAAAACGGTTATCGCCGGTATTTTCTAAAATTACAATCGATCCAATTTTATCATTATTGGGATAAATAATCCCCAATAAAGAAACCATAAAATCGAGATCGCCATCCTTATCAAAGTCGACAGCCTGGATGTGGCTGGGCGCACTCATATCTTCCGCAAGGCTCTCCTCGCTATAGACACCCAGTGGCGATTGGCGAATCCAGGAAATTTTATTCTGGGTAATATCGCATACAATAACATCCAGTAAACCATCGTTATCCAGATCAAGCACCTGGAGATGAGAAATCATCGGCGGCTTTTCAAAGCCATCACCGATTGGCAACGGCTTCAGGAAGCTGCTTTTCTTGCTTGCCGGTTGGTTACTATCGTCCGGGCTATCGGTCTTTTCACAATTCAAAAAAAGAAGCCCACAGGCAATCATCAGAGGCAGCAGCATTTTTCCCCATTTTTTACCGCGACTATTACCGTTCGCTGTTTTTGCTTGATTCAAAAAGTTCTCCGAAGAATTGAATGGCAACGTAACTTATAATGTCCAATTTCCAACGCCCCACTTTTAATATCGAAGTAAATGCTTCCCCCAAACTGGAGAACTCTTTCGATCTTTTTGTTGGCATTGGATATTGGACATATATCTTTACTGGCACAGGTTGTAATTAGCAGTTATAACGCCTTCATTGAATAGCACTTATTCCGCCGCCGCGATTTTCTCCACCGCGGACCAGACCCGGAGCATATTGCCGCCACACATCTTTTCGATATCGCTTTCCGAATAACCGCGCTTCAGTAATTCGTAAATCAGGTTGGGATATTCCGCGACATCCTGCAACCCTTTCGGCAAGGCAAAAACCCCGTCATAATCCGAGCCAAAAGCAACCGCATCGATACCGGCAATCTCCACAACGTGATCGATATGGGCGAGCACATCTTCGATGGTCCCGAAAGGATTTTCCCGGCGATACTTAATCCGGTAAGCGATCGCTTCTTCGGAATCTTCACTAATCTTATTTTTTTTCATGTAGGCATTCATCGCCATGCGGGCGGTGGTGCCGCTGGAAGTATATTCCGAGCGCAGAAAGGCCGAGCCAAAATTAATGCAGATAACGCCGCCATTTTCCGCCAGCTTTTTGATCATCTCATCACTCATATTCCGTTCCCAGCCCGGGGTAAATTTCCGGCAGGAAGAGTGAGAAGCAATCAGTGGCGCTTTCGTTAATGCCAACACATCGTAGAAAGTGCTGTCGCTAACGTGGGAGATATCGATCATCATCCCCATCCGGTTCATTTCCGGAATTAACTGTTCCCCAAAAGGACTGAGGCCATTCCACTTTTTATTTTCATCGTAGGAAGAATCGCAGATATGATTCGCCTTGGAATGGGTCAGGGTAATATAGCGCACGCCACGATCATAAAAATGCTGGAGGTTTTCCATTTTTCCTTCAATCGGCGCCCCATTTTCCATCCCCATCGGCAGGGAAACTTTTCCTTCCGCGAATTGGGCATGGACGTCCGCCACGCTGCTGGCAACAGCGAACTTATCCGGCCAGGCTTCCTGGAAGCCATAGACCATATCGATCAGCGAATCGGCGAATTCTTTCGCGCCACCGGTTTTCTGATAGGATGCCGGAATAAATATCGACATAAACGGGGCATTTAAACCACCGGCTTTTGCGCGCACATAATCGAAATCGCCGCCGGGCGTTTGCTGGGAAATATCCTCCATCCGCTTGTTCAGGCGATAAGGAATATCGATATGCCCATCGGTAATAATAAACTGCTGTGCCAGTTCTTCCGCCCGCTCTTTCATTTCCTCATCACTTAAGGGCGCTGCCTGGCTTTGTGTTTCGCAACCCGTGCTAAAACCAATTAATGCTATCATACCGAAAACTAACAAAAATGCTCGAAAACGCATGTAATCCTCCGTCGATGAAAATAATCTGACTAATATCATCGAATTTATAATTTTTTAGGAGATAACCAAACAACTTCTCCGGTGGGAAATTTCTGCGCTCGGTAACTGAAGTCGCAGTGTGGGAGAAATTTGGAAGGTATTTTTGTTGATCGTTGATCGTTTATACTAGCAACTAGCAACCAGTATAGAAAATTTGGAGGTTCTTTGGCTACGAATCTACGTTTACTGACCGCTTTCATTTTGTCGATAATAATTTGGCCGTTAAACACTGCGTATCCCCAATGGGAGCGCTCATCGGCATTTACCTTAGGTCCGAATAAAATGATCAGTACCTTTGCCAGTGCCGGCGGCTACATTTTTGCCGGACTCGGCAGCGGCAGTTTTATCTCTTTCACCGATAGCATTGTCTTTCGTTCCGGCGACGGCGGCGACACCTGGGAGAATATTAGTGCCGGCATTCACCCAGCCTCGGCAATGACCTTGAAGGCCTGGGAAGATACGCTCTATCTTGGGCTGTACGATATCTTCGCCGTGCAAAACATGTATAAATCGACGGATTACGGGGAAAGCTGGGAACGGATTAGCGCGGACTTTCAATATGGGGAGGTCTTTTCAATTCTCAATTATCATCAGCAGGTTTTTGCTTTTACCGACCCGGGCGGCTGGATTCGTTCTACCGATAACGGCGCCAACTGGACGCAGTCGATCGCCGGCTTGGATACCCTTCCCAGCAAACCGGGCGCTTTCAATCATTTCAGCTACAAAGGGGATAACTTCTATGTCAGCACCGCGAAAGGAGTCGCCTATTCCAGCAACAATGGAGACAATTGGGGATTGCCGGCCAATAGCGGTCTCCCAGCCTTTGTCGATGGGCGCATCACCGCCGATAATCTTTTTACGATTGGCGATACCCTTTTTCTCAGCGGCGCGCATTTGAGTGAGGGAGGATTTTTTATTTCAACAAATGATGGTGAGAGCTGGACATTCCTTAGTGAAGATCTGCGCTATCTTTATCCGGAAACGCTGGTGCGCTGGAACGGTTCTCTGTTTACCGGGACGGATAATATTTCCTACACAGATACCAGCACCGGTGTGTTCCGCTCCAATGACAATGGTACTACCTGGCAGCCAATGAACGAAGGACTGCCCCGCCTTCCGCAGGCCTTTTCCCAAAATATCTACGCCCTTCAGGTTGTTGACAATAAACTGCTGACCGGTATTTACGCAGACGCGCTGTATAGCTACGCTCTCGATAGCAGCGTTACTTCGATTTCAACGACTCCCCAAATTCCAGAGAGTTTTCGACTGCAGCCGAACTTCCCGAATCCGTTTAACGGGGAAACGATCCTTGCTTTTGAACTGGCCACGCCACAGGCTGTATCTCTGACGATCTACAATACGCTTGGGCAGATTGTGATGGCCCGCGAAACGGGTATTTTTCCGGCTGGTAAACAATACATTCGCATTGATATGAATGCGCAACCTACCGGAATCTATTTTTATCATTTTCGGGCGGGGGGAAATTTCCGAATGGGAAAAATGTTGTTATTGCGCTAAATGGGAATGATTGGATCGTTGGGATTCCCGGAGCTTATGCTCCGGGCTAAACGGCGGTTTCAAAAATACTATTGGCCGGTGTTCATCCGCTTAGCGACTTCAGCAGCCAGTGCAGCATGATCGATGATGCCGGTCCATTGGGCGACGATCTGTCCGTTTTCATCAATCAAAAAAAGCGCCGGAATCGCCTTAACATTGAGCTGATACCAGGCGGGTGCGTTCTTTGCATCCCAGAAAATCGGATAGGAAACATCAACCTTCTTCAGGAATTTATTGATCTTTTTCTTGCTATCTTTGCCTTCATCGATAGAAACGCCTATCACTGCCAGGCCTTCCTCTCCAAATTGTTCATACAGCTTTTCCAATTCAGGCATAATTTTCAGACAGGGGGTACACCAGCTTGCCCAAAAATCCAGAATGAGCAGTTTATTTTCGAAATCTTTCAGGAAAACGTCTTTTCCCTTGAGTGTTTCTACAACAAAATTTGGCGCCGGGCGCGGCAATACCGGGGGCAGATAACCGACAGGATCAGCATCGAACTCCTTCTTGCATCCTTTCGAACAAAAGTAATAATCTTTGCCCTCGTAGGCAGATTGAGCCCGAACTTTCTCCAGTTCGGTTTCTCCCTTTAATGCACAGACCATACAAAGTGCTTTATCCGGTTTTTTATCCTGGGCCGGGAAGGTAGATGAGAAACTGAAAAGTAAAGCAAATATAAATAGATAGCGCATATTATCTCCTGTTAGATACCAATCGACAATGAGATGCCGGCTTTTTCCAGCCAAACATACATCAAGCTGACGCCGTATTGGGCGGCAAAGTAATTAACTAGCAGATGCGAGCGTTCCCCGTCATACATGGGGCGGAACGAGAATCCCTTACCCAGTTCAAACGACGCCCCAACGGGAAAATTGAATCCTTCCTCCCATTCGGAATAATTGAGGCTGCCGTAAAACGACGTTCGCAGCAGCGGCAAATATTTGCTGACGGTCGCAAAGTAAGATTGTTCACCGGCGGGTGAGCCAATCCGGTCCGAACTGGTGCCTAAAAACAACGCCGGCCGCTCTTCCGTTTCCGTTAGCAAGAATAATGTCAATAATGGACCGATTTCCTCAGCCTGCGGGTTAAGCTCTACGCCGGCCTGCAGCCGCTGATGAATCCGGTAATTCAACGTAAATCGCCAGCGGGGGCGATCCAGATTTGTATCCACAAAACGGCCGGAAGCCGTCCACTTGGTATGTATCCCACTCCCACGGAGGGGTGCCCCTTCACCGGGTCAGCCAACTCAAGTGGGCGTCATGGAAAACTTCGGGCGTTCCCTGACGACGGAATCTGCCGGCGCTTCCTGGGCAAATCCATTCGAGAGAAAAAAGAACAGGGCAAACAACGCCCCAAGGTTAAATATTTTTTTCATACTGAGCTCACAATATTCCTTAAGATTCAGATCCTTAGCCCCCAAAGAGTTCCGTAAAATATTATCCGTATTGGGTTGATACAATCAAAAACTGTTATTTCAGAAGATCCGGAAATTTTCCGGCAGCGCATATCAGGAATTTTCTTTGGGAT
>JAUIFT010000814.1 GCA_030430345.1 Calditrichia bacterium
CGTCCCACAAAATCATCCCGAAACTTCCAAAGCAACGGCGGTGGTGGCAACAACGGATCCCAGTGCATCGCCAGCGCATTACAGGCGATAATACAGGGAATCCCGCGTTCCTTTGCCTGCAGATAAGCCGTCGGGGCGAGTTGATCCACAATCAGCGCATCAAATTTTTCCCGTTCCAGGACCGGCGGCAGGTACTTCAGTAACAGTTCGGTCCCCTGTACGGAAATTTTGCCGGTTTGGATGTCAGTACTACGCCGGAGTTTAAGGCGGTCAATCGCCTCTTTGAAAATGCTTCACTGGGATTGCGCTTTCATGGCGATAAATGCAAACTGGCCGCGGAAAAAATGGTGGCAATGGAACATGCTGATAGCCTGGACCGCTTGATTATGCTGATGGAGGTTCTGAATATCTTAAGCAAAGCGGAAAAGGAAACACAGGAGATCCTTTCCAGTATTGAGTTCAAACATCGTTTTCAGCCCGGGGAGCAAAGCCGCATCGACCGTGTATGTACTTATATCAATCGCAATTACCGCAATAGTCTTCGCCTGGAAGATGCTGCCCGCATCGCAAATATGAGCGTTACCGCCTTTAGCCGATTCTTCAAGAAGTCTACCGGGAAAACATTCGTGCAATATGTTAACGAATTACGGATAGGACAGGCTTGCAGAATGTTGATTGAAAGCGAAATGAATATTGCCGAGATTTGTTATGAGGTGGGCTTTAATAATATCTCTAATTTTAACCGGCGCTTTTGCGAGCGACAAAATATGAGCCCCCGCCGATTCCGCCAGGAATTTGCTGCTAAGTATTAACACTTTATTCGCGGAAGTAAGGTAATAAACTGACTCCCGCTTTATTCCCTTCACTTAGCTGATACCGTCAGATACATGTCCCTGCAGCCAGCGGGTCGTTACCGATTTCGGGCGAACGATCGGGCTGTAAATAGCCCGGCTCATGATGATCTGTGCACATATCCCCAGAATTTGCGCGGTTGAGAACATCACCGTGTAGTAACGAAGCTCTTTCATACCAAAATGGTGCAATAGTGCGCCGGAGATGCCATCGATGTTTGGATATGGGTTTTTCGCTTTCCCTTGTTTTTTTAGAAGGGGCGGCACAATTTCGCCCAGCCTTTCGGAAATCTGGAAAATCGGATTGTCCGGGCAGTATTCCTTTCCTAATTCGAAAAGCGCAGTATAGCGGGGATCATGATAGCGCAACACTGCATGCCCAAAGCCCGGAATAACATTGCCGGCGGTTAGATGAGCCCAGACATATTTTGTAAGTTCTTCATCGGAAGGAACGCCCTGAAATTTGGCCTGAATTTTAAGGACAAACTTCAGGCTTTCCTGGTTTGCCAAACCATGCAGGGGGCCTGCCAAACTGTTCATGGAAGCAGAAATACTATAATAAAGATCAGCTAATGAAGAATCTACGATCCGGCTGGTATAAACACTGGCATTCGCGCCTTCATGATCGCTATGGACAACCACAAATTGGCGAATAAAATTACGGAACCAGCCTTCCGGATCCGGCA
>JAUIFT010000075.1 GCA_030430345.1 Calditrichia bacterium
CAATCGCTCCTTGCAGACCAGCGGTATTCACTTTCATATAGAAATATTCCGGGCTACTGAAGCTCATATAAAACAGGGTGGGATTTGTTTCCAGCTTCAGCGATTCCTGATGATAATCCTTGAGCACACCAATGATAATGGGATTCCAGCGGAAACGGGAGATCGCCAGGGTTTTTCCAATCGCATCTTCCGGACTGGCAAATCCGAGCATTTTCGCGGCACTGGCAGTGATTACCGCAGCAGTATCTTCGTCACTGGGATAACTTTTATCAAATTTTCTGCCGGCAATAACTTCCATATCGAAAGTATCGATGAAATCATAATCGATGCCGGAGAATGTAAATTGTACTTCTTCTTCCGGAGTTGCGGTATATTTACGCACGCCGGTTTTGAAACGCATTTTCTTTCCCGGTAATGTGTTTGCCGCGGTGACTTCGCCAATATTATGATTTTCTTTTAATAGATTCTTAAACGCTTCGACATCCTTACCACGTTGCTCCCGGTCCCGGCTGGCGATGCCCGGTCTTTCCACAACCATCATTTGCTCCATGTTGAATCCCAGGTCCCGGGAATTCATATAAGACAGTTGATCATGCACCACAAAAGTGCCGACCAATAATGCTGCCGATGCAGCAAATTGCAGCACAACGAGAATCTTCCGGAGAAAATTCCCCTGGGCACTGCGGCTGAATTTCCCTCGCAAAACGGTAATCGGTTGAAAAGAAGAGAGCACAAAGGCGGGATAACCTCCGGCCAGCAAAGTTCCACAGATAAACAATCCAACCAACGCCCCCCAGAACCAGGGCTCGCTCCATAACGGCCAGGAAAAGGAAAGACCGGCCAGTTGGTTAAAATAATTCAGGGAAAGAATTACCAGGGCGACTGCCAACAGCACGGCAAAGAAATTGACCAGCAGCGATTCCGCTAAAAACTGGCGAATCAGTTGACTGCGGAAAGCACCAACCACTTTGCGCAACCCCACTTCTTTCGCCCGTTCCATCGCCCGCGCCGTGGAGAGATTGATGTAATTCACCCAGGCAATAATTACGATAAATACCGCGATGATCAGCAAAAAATAGACGGCGTCACCATTGCCGTTTATTTCCGCTTCGTCGGTGAGATGGGAGTATAGATGGATTTCTTCCAATGGCTGCAAGCTTAGTTCGTCCCGGCGATTCTGCTCGGCCAGACCGGGATTGTATTTATCGACGATCGCCGGAAATTTTGTTTCTAATGCGGCCGGATCGGTGCCTGGTTTAACGGCGATATAAGTATACATATCCTTCCGGCGCCAGGTGGTGCCGTAACGTTCCGGCGCCCAGTCGCCCCGGCTATAAAGGGTTTCGTAGGAAATCAGCACATCAAATTTTAGGTGAGTATTCGCCGGTGGATCGATGACTACACCGGTGACTTTGCAAAGTTCATCGTTATAATCGTCATCTTTCAGATGGAGGAATTTGCCGATGGGATTTTCATCACCAAAGTATTTTTTTGCATACGATTCGGAGATCACCATGGTAAGCGGGTCCTTAAGGGCGGTTTTTGCATCGCCCATTACCATCGGGTAATCAAACATTGGCAGGAAGGACGAGTCTGCATAGAGAAAGCGGCGATGCTTGAACATAATCGGTTCGCCGGGGGCATCGTCATAGGTAATGACCACATTATTCTTTGAGCCGAGGTTATAGAGACGGGCATATTCCAAAACTTCCGGCAGCTCTTTCTTTAAAGCCGGCCCCGCACCGGGGTAGTTCTCCGAGCTTTTGAATACCAGGGTGTTATTGGCGAACTGATCCAAACGGACCCGATAGATATTTTCAGCGTTGTTAAAACTGTCGTAACTCAGTTCGAAACGCACATATTGGAGAATCAGCAAACACCCGGCAATCCCGATGGCCAGGCCGAGAATATTAATCGCAGAAAAAATTTTGTGGCGGGATAAATTTCGTAAAGCAATTTTAAGGTAATTTTTGAACATAGGCGACACCTCCGGATATTGATGGCAAGCAATTCAGTTAGTGGGTAGTTCCCAATACCGGAAGATTGCCGGTTATGTTTCATAATTTCTTCCCGGAAAGCCAGTTTTTCCTGAGGTAACTCTACTACTTTCTGTAGTTAGGGATTGGGCATTTACCAATACCAATACGCCAACCAACAAGAATACTGAGGCCTGTGTATATTTTTTTCTAAATCGGGGGCAGGATGGGTAATTGTTGTGTAGGGGAGAAGCATTCTTGGCAACCAATTCTTGCAAACACGACAAGTTCACCAGGAATGCTTCTCCCCTACACAACAATTATTAACGTTAAATCAAAACAAAAGAACCACAAACGCAAAAATGGGATACAATCCGAAAAAACATCATCGCAAATCAATCCGCTTAGAGGGATATGATTATTCCAGCACCGGCGCATATTTCATAACTATCTGTGTAAAAAACCGGGAATGCCTTTTAGGGGAAATCAGAAATCGGAAAATGATATTGAACGATTTTGGAAAAATAATCGCCTATCATTGGAAAAATATACCGACCCATTTTAAGAATGCGAAATTGGATGAATTCGTGATCATGCCAAATCATTTTCATGGAATTTTGTGGTTGGTGGGTGGTAAGGATACGGCAACGTATTCTGAAGGGGCGAAGCATTCCTTTAAAAATCCCGAGAATAAATCCACTATCATCGAAAGAAATGCTTCACCCCTTCATACCGCAAAAACACCCGACCGCCCCAATGGTACCAAACCCGGATCGATATCCGCCATCATCCAAAATTTTTCATCGGTAACCACCCGCAAAATAAACCGAATCAGGAAAACACCCGGTGAAAAATTATGGCAACGAAATTATTACGACCGGATTATTCGTAATGAAAATGAATTGTTCAACATCCGCCGATATATTTTGAATAATGTCCTGAAATGGGATTTGGATTCTGCAAATGGTGATGTGGCGACGTAATCCGTAGGTGTGAAGCATTCCGTCTCAAATTCAGAGATAAGTCCTCAATATTGCCGGGAATGCTTCACACCTACAATAACAACACATTCAATAAATCCACGATCTCTCCCGGGAATGCTTCACACCTACAAAAATTCAATATTCCACAATTTTACATGGAAATGATTCTCCCCACAATTCGATCGATCATTTACAAAAAATTTATGCGCCCGATTGAAAAAGAAAAAAATTGTAACTCTTATTTTCTGCAAACGCGGCCGAATCAATCAGGGCCAGCTGTTCTTTGCTCTTCTCGATCTTCTTGCGGAAATACCACTGCAGGAAGCGCAGCAGGTGGGGGTGTTTGGCGCGGATCTTTTCGGTGCCGATATCCACGGCGAGAAAAAGTTTATCTGCGAAATTTTTCGCAATATCCAGGGTTTTGGTAATGTCGGGAGTAATGTCTTTTTCCTGAACGATAGTAAAACCAGCGTCCTCTGCCCGGGTGAGGAAATTTTCGAGATTATGACCACTTTTCGCAAGAATACCGCTGGCATCGCTTTTTACGAAGTAATCGCAAACAATGAGATGACCATTCGCTTTCAGGGCGTTATTCACTGCCGGGAAGAATTTTTCCAGATTGATGTATTGCGCCGATTCACTCATGATCAAACAATCATATTCCTTTTGCGGCTGAAAATCTTCAAAAATACAGTGATGAAAAGGCACATCTAACGATTCGGTAAACAGCTTCTGCTGATTATTGTCCGGGGAAAGCCCCTCGACGTCATAGCCTTCCGCGATGAGGCGCTTGCTCATGATACCAGTGCCGCAGCCGACATCCAGCACGCTCTTCACGCCTTTCGGGATACTATTGATCAAGAGACTTTCGTAGCGTTCCTGGGCGACCTTCAGGTTATCGATAGTCAGTTCATCTTCCGGGAGCCAGAGGCCGTAGTGAAGCCGGTCCAGTTCCAGTACTTCGTTGTAGATTCGTAATGCGCGATCATTTTGCTTGCTCATGGGATTCCTTCAGCGAATTTTCATTTTCGATCATACAGCCGTTTTTAAATAAACGGCCTGTAATCTACGGACTGGAATGGCGATCATCAACATATTTCGGAAGTCGTAGGGTCGTTGCTATCGTTAGTACTCGATCTTAAGATCTCTCACTCCCGCGGCTGTACGCCCGGGTTACAAAGTGTCCCCCTTGCAGGGCTGGGTTTAAATCGATCCAAAACACCAAGGCCCAAAGGGCCGACTTATCCTGGCCCGGCGTATAAGATTCCGGGCGAATGTTCCTCAATTTTGATTCAATATTTGCCAAACATCCGTAGAACAATCAAACAATTCTCCAATATTATTCAACAACCAACAATTTCAAAAACACGCGTCGAACTATTGTTTATCCAAACAAAAATCGTAAATTTTTTAAGATCAGCAAACCGTTAACGGCACATATATGTGCAGCACAACCGTATGGAGAAATCATGAATCGTATCTATTTGCATTTTCTCGCTTTAATCCTCCTATTTTCCACCATTACAATTGGACAACCCGACTTAACGCTGGAACGAATATTTACTTCCGATGAATTCAAGCTATCCCGTTTCGGTCCAGCCCGCTGGCTGGAAGACGGCAAGGGGTATACCATTTTGGAGACATCGCCGGAAACCGGGGGCGAGGACATCATACAATACGATCCGGTCAGTGGGGAACGAACGATTCTAGTATCCAGCAAGTCACTAACCCCGGAAGGGCGTAATCAACCGTTAGCAATTGATGATTACCAATGGTCGAGCGACAAGAAACGCCTGCTCATATTCACCAACACAGTGAAAGTATGGCGCGATAATACTCGTGGTGATTATTGGGTGCTGCATCTGAAATCCGGTAAGCTTCAACAATTGGGTAAAGATGCGCCAAAACCTTCTACATTAATGTTTGCAAAATTTTCCCCGGACGGAAAGCGTGTTGGTTACGTTCGGGAGAATAATATCTATGTCGAGACACTGAAAAGCGGAGAAATTCTGGCAATTACGACCGATGGCTCGGAAACGATCGTCAACGGCACTTCAGACTGGGTTTACGAGGAAGAGTTCTCCCTGCGCGACTGTTTTAGCTGGAGCCCGGACGGAGAAAAGATTGCCTACTGGCGTTTCGATAAAAGTAGCGTCGGTACTTTTTACATGATCAACAATACCGATAGCATTTATTCCCGCCCGATCCCCCTCCCCTACCCGAAAGTCGGCACTACCAATTCCGCAGTGCAGGTTGGGGTAATTTCCGCGAAAGGTGGCACGACTACCTGGTTTAATATTCCCGGAGACCTGCGCAACAATTACGTACCGCGTATGGAGTGGGCAGCCAATTCGAAGGAAGTGATGATTCAACGGATGAATCGCCTGCAGAACACCAATACCCTGCTGCTTGGCGACATCAAAGACGGTTCAGTAAAAACCGTCATGGTAGAAAAAGATGATGCCTGGATCGATATTCATGACAACCTGAAGTGGTTCGAAAACGGCAACTATTTCACCTGGCTAAGTGATCGGGATGGCTGGCGGCATCTCTACCTGATCTCCCGCGATGGCAGCAGCCAGCAGCTCCTCACACCGGGCGATTATGATATTGTCAGAATTGAAATGATCGATGATAAGGGCGGATGGGTGTATTTCATCGCTTCGCCGGATAATCCTACCCAGCGTTACCTCTATCGCGCCTCGTTGGACGGGAAAGGGAAAACAGAGCGCCTGACGCCGGCGGGCCAACCGGGCATTCACAGTTATCAAATTTCTCCGGGGGCGAAGTGGGCATTTCATACCTTCACCAGTTTTGGCATCCCGCCGGCGAATTCGCTGATTAGCCTGCCGGACCATCGCCAGCAAAAATCCCTCGTTGATAATAAGGATGTTAAAGACCGTGTCGACAAATTAGCGAAAACGCCGGCAGAATTCTTTCGGGTAACCATCGAAGGGAATATTGAGCTGGATGCCTGGGAGATGCGCCCTCCCAATTTCGCCCCCAACAAGCAATACCCTTTACTGATGTTCGTTTATGGTGAACCCGCCGGGCAAACGGTGCTGGACCGCTGGAGAGGTAATCGCTATCTCTGGCATCTTTATTTGACGCAGTTGGGCTATGTTGTCATCAGCGTCGATAATCGCGGCACGCCCGGCCCCCGTGGCCGTAACTGGCGGAAAATCATTTACGAACAGATCGGTATTCTGGCATCTGCCGATCAGGCGGCGGCAGTAAAAGCACTCCTTGCCAGTAAACCTTACCTCGATCCGGAACGGGTTGGCAGCTGGGGCTGGAGCGGTGGAGGTCAGATGACGCTTAATGCACTTTTCCGCTATCCGGAAATATACCGCACCGGTATTGCCCTCGCTTTTGTTAGCGATCAGCGGCTCTATGACACCGTCTACCAGGAAAGATTTATGGGTTTGCCAACAATGAACAAAGACGGTTACATCAACGGTTCCCCGATCACCTTCGCACATCGCCTGCAGGGTAATCTTTTTATTGCACATGGCACCGGCGATGACAATGTCCATTACCAGAGCTTTGAAAGGTTGGTAAATGAGTTGATCCTCCATGACAAGGATTTTTCCATGATGGTCTATCCCAATCGCAGTCATTCCATCAATGAAGGCGAGAATACATCCCGGCACCTTTTTCGGCAAATGACCAACTATCTTCTAGAAAATTTACCGTTGGAAAAATAAAAAATGCCCCGTCATTTCATCCTATCCCTGTAACCCAGTATCCCCGTGGCAAAAATTCATGAATTTTCGCCACGGGGATACGGATGGGGAATTATCGGATGTTTTTTATTTCATCAATAATAATTTCTGCGTCTTCATCTGATTATTCCAGCTAATTCGCAGATAGTAAACCCCACTGGACTGTCGTCCCGCATCCCAGCGTTTTTCGTGCATGCCTGCTTCCGCATATTCATTCACCAGGGTAGTGACCTGCTGCCCCAACGCATTGTAGATAGCAACGGTTACCTGGCCACTTTCCGGGATTTGAAAACGGATATTGGTTGCCGGGTTAAACGGATTGGGATAACTGGGCATCAATTCAAATGCATTGGGTAGCTGAGCGGCAATATCCTCATTCTCGCTAACCACCTTGGATGAACTGTAAGCGAGATAATCGGACTGCTTCACCCACACCGCATAGCCGCGGGAAGGTGCGGAGACATATACCCGGCCATCACTATAGACCTGGGTAGTCTGCGTATTATCATAGGCATTGACCAGGGTAGTATTCGCCCAATTGGAAAATCCGCTCGGGGAACTGTCTACCCAAAGTCCTTTAGTTTGCGAATCGTGATTGTTGATCACAACAATCGCGCCATCGCGGGTGCCATTGCCCTGACGGCGGGCGGCATAAACGTGATAGGTATCGCCGGACGGCCAGGGATTGCCAGTCTGGCTAAGCACATTGATTGTCCCGCCGAGATAGTTCTTGCGAACAAAATTCAGCTTATTGATATCATCCTGCAGGCTGCCCGGGGCAGTCACCTGGTAGCTGGAATTATGCGCATCTATCTGGGTGACGCCAAAGTAGTGAGGATAAAACACGCAGGGGCGGCCTTCGTGGGTAAGGATGTAGGCATAAGCCATATCGAAATCCTTCGTCAGCCATTTGTCATGCTCTTTGCCGGTATCATGGTTATCGACAAAGGTAACCACCGAAGTGCCGGGCAGACCGTTTCCGGAATTATTCCGGACCATCCCGGCATGGTTCAGGGAGGACATATCGAAGCTGCTCTGGTTGCCATTACTCATGCTAGTCAGTGTAAACTTCAGGGGAAAATCGAAGCCATCGACATCCGCACCATTGCTGGCGACATTGTTCACCCAGTTTTTAATCCGGTAATCGGCGCCCCAATATTCCCCGACGATGAAACGCTGGCTGCCATTCAGCAGCGGCAAATTATCCACCCAATCCGCCACAAAGGATTCCTGGAACCCACGGACGAAGTCGAGGCGAAAACCATCGAAGCCGATTTCGTCAACCAGCCACTCGCCCCAGTCTTTCAGGCGGGTTTGCTCAACAGTACCAAAGGTATTGATGTCATTGCCAAAAAACTTGGTGTTGGTGATAATTTCGTCGCTGCCGGGAAAGCCCAGCCAGTCGTTATTATCAACCGGATGAAAATTGCTGTAGTTCCAGGTATAATTCGGCTCCCCGGTGCCCGTGTGGGTTGGGTAACTGATACCGGTATTGGTGCGCGCT
>JAUIFT010000815.1 GCA_030430345.1 Calditrichia bacterium
TACTACCAGAAAGCAATTGAGCTGGACCCGAACTTCGATTTATGCCTGGAAAAAATACGTAATAACACTTTCCTCTCGCTGGCGGTGAAAGATCCGGACAAAATTGGCGCTTTCGCTAAAATAGCTGATCAGAGTTTGTAAGTAAAATCTTCATGTTTGTAATAGCAGAAATCGGTGCTGCTACCCAAAAGAGTTTTTATGTGGGTATAATTTGATAAACGCTCATTCTATTCTTTCGCAGAGATTATGCCTTCAAAAAAAGAGTCCTACTCAGCACCGGCTATGTCGGTAATACTTACCACTCCGGATAATTATCAAACCATAAAAAAGACCCTTTCCCATTTGAATGAACAATCCGTTCGGGATGCACTGGAAATAGTCATTGTCGCACCTTCCAGGGAAATACTGAGTTTGGATGAGCGTAGCGTGTCCGGCTTTCATGGATACAAAATTGTTGAATATGGGACAATCGCTTCCATTGGCCGGGCAAATGCGGCCGGCATCCGCGCGGCAACGGCCGATGTCGTTGTACTGGCGGAAGATCATTGCTTCCCTGAAAGTGATTGGGCGGAAAGATTAATCGCTGCTCATCGGGGAAGTTGGGCCGCGGTCGGTCCGGCTGTCAAGAATGCAAACCCACGATCGGTCGTCAGTTGGGCGGACCTTTTCATCGGCTACGGTCCCTGGTTGTTGCCGACAGCATCACGGGAAGTAGACTTCCTCCCCGGTCACAACAGCAGCTATAAACGGGAAACCCTTCTCGCTTATGGGGAGGCGCTGGAGCCGATGATGGAATCTGAAACGGTTCTCCATTGGGATTTGCGTGGGAAAGGCGAGAAGTTATTTCTGGACGCCTCAGCCGTGGTCGCACACACCAATTTTTCTCTCTGGTCTTCCTGGCTTTCCGTGCAATTTTATAACGGACGCGTTTTTGCCGGGGCCCGGGTGCGGGATATGTCCTTCCCGAAAAAGATGGTATTCACTTTTGGATCCCCTTTGATTCCATTTGTCCGATTAGCACGAATTGCAGCGCCGATCCGCTCTGCCTCGCTGGTTTTCCGCTTTTTGCAAAGTCTCCCGACTATCTTTCTAGGCTTAACCCTCGATGGAATCGGGCAAATGATCGGCTACGCCTTTGGGAGCGGAAATTCTGTGCGGAAAACCGCAAAATATGAATTCCATCGAATAGAGCATATTACGATAAAAGATCGAAAAGAGGTTTTCGGTTAGCCGCCGATACTAGATGAAAGTAGTGTGAGATGAATTTTAAGATTGCCATTATAGGGTGCGGAAGAGCAGCAGAAAACCTGCATCTGCCCGCTTTGCAAAGAATTGAAAACGTTGAAGTTGTCGCACTTGCAGATAAGAACCGGCAACAAATGATGTCTGTCGCAGATAAATTCAATATCAAAAACTGTTATGAAGATTATCAGGAAATATTGGCCAATCCGGCAATCGATATTGTTGCAGTTTGTGTGCCGGTTAAATATCATTTTGCTATAGCGATGGAGGTAGTTGCGTCC
>JAUIFT010000816.1 GCA_030430345.1 Calditrichia bacterium
TCAAGTTTTTCCTGCATTTCTGCCAGCCAGCCCGGATGCGCAATATCACCAGTGCCAACGACGTGAACGCCTTTCAGCTGCGCCCATTTATAGAGATGTTCAAAATTGAGATTTTTGCTGGTTGCCCGGGAGTAGTAGGAATGAATATGTAAATCGGCAACAATTTTCATAGCAGGCACCCGTTATGGATTGCGCTTCCTTCCGGCAGTAAGCAGATCCGACCACCACTTCACCCGATAAAAGATAGAATCCAGCTGGGTAACGGAAATGCGAAAATCTTCCGCAACCCGTTTTTTAACGCCATGATTGCTATTTTCAAATTCCATCGATTGCATCCCATTGCTAATAATGCTGTCGATGTAGGATTCGTATATGAGGCGATCCAGCGTACTAGGCTCGTAATTGAAGATTGTTGTGTCCGGCGCCCATTCATTCATCGCCCATCGATATCCCTTCCCGGGCGTGTAGAGCGCGCCGGTTGTAGAAACCGCATCCATCGGCGCATCATCACGAAAGACATACACCTTGGTCTTTTTGCGTGGTGGGGGATCGCCAGGCCAGTGAACAGCGAGTTTCACTTGCCGCATTGCCTCTGCAGTGGACAGATAGGGAGGAAGTTTGATTTTGATTATGTCTTCGTATTCGCTGGAATTGTTTTGCAAAAGGCGGTATTGAATATCAAGTGTGTCCCAGGCAGCAGTTTGGCCCCAGGCCAGCGAGCCGAAAAACAAAAGAGGAAAGAGATATTTCCAACGCATACTTTATCCTCTAAAGTTGGCAGGTTAGCAACAATGGATCGGTTTATAATAAGTAATTTTCGTTCTCAAAAAAAGTCATTTATTGGCAAAGCGGTTTAATTTTTCCGATTGAAATTGTATATTGGAAGAATTTGGGAAAATACTCCCCGGAAAAAAACAAACTGGTCATTTGTAGCGAAGGAAGTCATGAACACGCGAAAGAATCCCCTCCCTCTGAAAACAGCAATGATACTTGCCGCCGGCTATGGCACCCGCATGAAGCGCCTCACCCGTCATACACCAAAGCCCCTGCTCTCGCTCGGGAAGATGCGCATTATTGAGGTCGCAATTTACAAACTGGCCGCACAGGGCATCGAACGGATCGTCATCAACCTCCACTACAAAGCCGAGCAATTTCGGCAAATCCTCGGGGATGGACGGCGATATGGGGTTGAGATCATTTATAGCGAAGAAACGGAGATTCTCGGTTCCGGAGGAGGCATCGCAAATGCGGAAATTTATTTTTAGGGAGAGACCATTGTTGCGGTAAATGCCGACGTGCTCTGCAATCTCGATATTCGGAAGTTGTATAATTATCATTGCGAGCAGAACGCCCTGGTGACGATGAATGTTTTACCATCAATCAACAATGATGATTACGGTCTGGTGCGTTACAATGAAAAAAACCAACTTCTGGGTTTTAACCTGACCGGGCAGGATTTGCCGGGCGAAAACAACACCGGTATATTCACCGGTCATCATATCCTCTCAG
>JAUIFT010000817.1 GCA_030430345.1 Calditrichia bacterium
GATTGTTTTTCAGACAAATTCCCGGCAATGGGTCAAACATTTCGGTAAATATAAGTCAATTTAATGAGTTATGCTACCATATTATCCGATGATTGACCCGCACTATTCGTTGCGGCGAATACCTAACCGGCGCATCATTTTCAATAAATTGGAGTGATTGGCGATCCCAAGTGCATGGGCGGTATTGGTAATATGCCAGTCATTTGCCGTCAGGTAACGGAGCAGAATTTGCCGTTCGGCATCCTGTTTTAGCTCCTGAAAATTTTTTCCGGGCTCTACGACGATCTCAGCTTCCTGGGAAAAAATATCCCGGGGCAAGTGCGCGGGCATCAGGCGATCGCCATCGCACTGGATAATCATTCGTTCGACAATATTCTGTAGTTCACGGATATTATTTTTTTCCCACTGATAGTTTTGCAGCGCACTGACGGTTTCTTCCAGGACGACTTTCGGCGCAATGCCAAATCGCCGGCAAGTTTGTTTAACAAAGTATTCCGTCAGCGGCCGGATATCATTCAATCTTTCCCGCAGCGGGGGCACATTGATAACGTGGGTGCAAATCCGGTAAAAAAGATCCTGGCGGAAACGGCCCGCCGCCACTGCCTTGTCAAGATCCTGATGGGTGGCGGCAATTACCCGGGTATCCACCTTAATCAGCCGGCCCTCGCTGCCCAGGCGGGATATCTCATTTTCCTGCAAAACGCGGAGCAATTTCGCCTGAATCGCCAGGGGCATATCGCCAATTTCATCGAGAAAAAGAGTACCCCCTTTAGCGATCTCGAATTTTCCCCGGGTCGTCCGTACAGCACCGGAGAATGCACCTTTCTCAAAGCCAAACAGCTCGCTTTCCACCAGGTTCTCCGGTAGCGCGGCGCAATTCAGGGCTACGAAAGGGTGCTTTACCCGTTCGCTGAACCGATGAATTTCTTTCGCGACCAGCTCCTTGCCAGTGCCACTCTCTCCCAGAATGACAACGTTGCTGGGCACTTTTGCCACCTTTTCGATATGCCCCTGTAATTCCCGCATGGCTTCGCTTTTGCCCACCAGGGTAGAATCGTCCCGTAAGGCCATATTTTCCAACCGCAAGCGGCGATGGTCCAGGGCATTCTCCACGCTGCGCACCAGCTGGTCCATATTGACTTCATCTTTGGAGAAAAAGTTATAAGCCCCCAACTGGGTCGCCCGTACACATTTCTGAAAATTACCGGTTGCAGTATAGACGATAACCGGAATTTCCTCCGGCCCTTCCCGGTACATCTTTTCGAGCATTTCCAGACCGCTCATCACTGGCATTTCCAAATCCAGGATAACAACGTCAACGTCATTTTCGGCAAGCATCTTAAACGCCTCTTTCCCATTGGCGGCGGTAAGCACTTCGAATCCGCCCTTCCGCCTCAGGTCGTATGCGTATTGTTCGCGCATCGGCTCGGTATCATCAACAATTAAGATTGTCCCCATTTCTTGCTCCTGTTTACCGATTATGCAATGGTAATGATATATTCACCCGG
>JAUIFT010000076.1 GCA_030430345.1 Calditrichia bacterium
CGACACCTCCAGCACCGTCTTCGGGCTGCCGCCGCTGCCGCAGGGACGTGCGGAGGCGGCGGCAGCTTGCGCAGCCACGGGGGTGCGCATCAACAAGCGGTTCACGGCCTCTGGCGTGGTGTCCGCCGTGTCGAACGTGCCCATCAGGCGGCCGCCCACGTCCAGCATCTGGATCAGCGAGCCACTGCCTTCCCCGCCTGCCAGGACGCGGTCGTCAGCCAGCCACAGCGCCACGTGAGCCCGCGCGCCTTCGCCCAGGTCCAGTTCCTCGACCGGCGCGAGATCGGCGGTCGTGTATATCTCTGCCGTGCGGCCCGAATAGCAGGCCACCATCACCCGCTCGCCATCAGGCGAGACCGACAGCTCGTGCGGGTTCTCGCAAGTCTCCGCGCGGTGGGTTTCCTCGCCCGTGGCAAGGTCGATGCCGAAGCCAACTCGCTTAAAGATGTATAACGGGTGTTTTTGCCACCACGAACACTGTTAATCTCGTAACCGGCGACGCCTTTAATCGTTAACTTTTCCCCCCAGTCACCGCCCAGGCGAAACTCGCCATAGGTTTGTTCCAGGAGATAGTTCGTGCGGTTATCGTCAACATCCGTGCCTTCTGGCGCCGCGGATTCCACACCGAAGAAATATTCATCCGGCTGAATATGATATTTAGCGAGCACATCCGCGGCAATCGGTCCGCCCAGTTGAATGCGGGAAACCTTAAATTGATATTTTTGCCGGGTGCGTAATCCTCTCGATGCAGACAATGAGAGCTTGGATGCCTCACCGAAAAGTCCTTTTTGAAAAAACTTTAAACCAACACCAATTGGCGGTGCTGAAGTCGGATAGAGCCCTCGTTTGCCGTCGTCACTCACCAGGAAATCACTGATTTTTTGCAAGGTATTTCCTTCATCCGTCAAAATGACCAATTGTGTCAACCCTTCCCCGACAATATCAAATGGTAGATAGAGTAGTGTTCCGGGTAATGAAAGTATCGTTTCCCAGGTGGTTTTACTGCGATAACGGCTGTAGTCTGCTTCTGTAGAATCATTAACTGATTCCTGTGCTGGCGGTTGATTTTCTTCCGCTGCCTGCAAAAGAAAAACACCGCTAAACATCAGGAAAGCTAACAAATAACAAGCCATTCTTGCAGGAAAAACCGGGAATAAATGGTTAATGCGTCGCGGTTTGTCCATAAAAGATTCCTCTCCGGCTTATGGATTTCTGTTAGTAAGTATCAGGTTTAATAAAATTTTATGGAAAAAAGTGTACTTAAATATTTTTTTAAAATCAATAGCCGATTTCCTCATACAGCGCATTATTTCCCTAAAGCGTTGTTCGTGTTATCTAAAATGCTTATCTTTGCCCGCTTTCGTCAATGTTACTGGAATCGAATGACTTTGGTGTTAGTCAATAAGCAGAAGTTGAAATGAGCTTTGTGAATAGAAATGGGTGATCATAAAAAGCAGTATGACGCTGTAATTATCGGTAGTGGATTCGGGGGAACCATGATCGCGCATAGTCTGGTCAATGCCGGCTGGCGCGTTTTGATGCTGGAACGGGGCGATTGGGTGCATCGCGGCCCGGAAAACTGGGGACTGATGGGTTCTGTGGATCTAACCCCCCATTATTCCCAGGACAGCCCGCTACGGGTTATTGCCGGCGGTAACAAAAAAGTGATGGGAAGCTACAGTTGCGTCGGCGGACCCTCGGTTTTCTACGGAGGAGTGTCTTTCCGCTTTCGGGAAAAAGATTTTGCTCCCGGCCCGGAAATCACCGGCGATTCCGGCGCAGAGTGGCCAATTTCCTACAGCGATCTTGAACCTTATTATACCCGTGCGGAAGCCTTACTGGATATTTCCGGTGAAGCGGATATCGATCCTACCGAACCCTACCGCAGTAGCTCATTTCCCCAGGGTCCCGGGGAACTCGCCGGCATTTCAGAGAAAGTTAAAAACGCGGCAAAAGGCTTAGGCCTTAACCCTTTCCAACTGCCCCTGGCAATTAATTATCGCAACAATGATCGTAACAAATGTATTTCCTGCACTACCTGTGACACATTCGCCTGTGCGATTAATGCTAAAAACGATCTGGCGACTATGGTTATTCCGGCACTCATTAAACAAGGAATGACGCTGCAGCCAAATACAATCGTTACCCGCCTGAATACCGGAAACAGTAATATTACATCCATCGATTGTTTTGACAAAACGACAGGCGAGCAGCAAGCCGTTAAAGCGGGCACCGTTATTTTATCCGCTGGCGCTATGGGTTCACCACATTTGCTGATGGCTTCCGGGCTGGGAGCGCATAATCCCGGTGGCGATAACATCGGGCGCTTTTTAATGCGTCATGTTAATGCAATAATCTTTGGCATCTTTCCCGGCACTGCAGATAAAGAGCAACGCTTCCATAAGCAAATGGCCGTGATGGATTATTACTTCGGGCACCCGGATATTTCTGCCCCGCAGGGCAAGCTGGGCAGTCTGCAGCAAATGCCCACACCACCAGCCGGATTGGTGCAAAAAGAACTGCCCGGACCGCTCGGTAAATTGCTCAGCCCCGGCGTACGATTACTTACCGGCATGCTGGCGATTGCCGAAGACCAGCCGCAGTACGACAATTATATCACTATCGATCCCGATACGAAAGACCGTTTCGGCCTGCCACAACCGGTGGTCAGCCATCATTATAGCGAGAGGGATCTTGCCGCCTTAAAAATGCTGGCATTGCAGGGAAAAAAGATCTTGAAGAAAGCCGGCGCGCTGTTGCATTACATTCACAATATTCGCACTTTTTCGCATGCTGTTGGCACTGTCCGCATGGGGGAAAATCCGAAAACATCCGTCCTGGATCAGCATTGCCGCTTTCGTGGCATCAAGAACCTTTACGTGGTGGATGGCAGCTTTATGCCCACATCAGCCGCGGTAAATCCCAGCTTAACTATTGCTGCGAATGCCTTGCGGGTGGGAGATTTTATTGCCGGCCAGAGGCAGGCGGCATCAAATAAAGAAAAAGCCAAACTCAAATAATCAAGATAAATTATGGCTATTAAACCAGTCCCTACCGATCGACCGTTACGCCTGGCATTCCTGGGCTGCGGATTTGTCACTCGCTTGCACAGTAAAACCCTGGCCGGATTCAAAGACCTTGAACTGTATTATGCCAGCCGTTCCGCCGATAAATCTGAGGAATACCGTAAAAAGTTTCGCGGCAAAGGCAGCTTCGCTAGTTATGATGCAGCGATAAATTCTCCGGATATCGATGTCATTTTAATCGCCACACCGCCAGATACTCACCGCTCCCTTACCGAGCAGGCACTCCGCGCCGGCAAGCATGTTATCGTGGAAAAACCGCCCTATTTAAAATCCACGGATTTTGACAAGGTGAAAAAATTAAGTGAGGAAACCGGCTTGCAGGTAATGGTCGCTGAAAACTACTACTACAAGCCTTTACTGGTAAAATTACGCAAAATACTCGCCGATGGCCTTATTGGCGATCCGCTCTTCATTCATTTGAATGCGACAAAGAAACAGAAGACCGAAAACTGGCGGGACGATCCGGCGATCACCGGTGGTGGGGCATTGTTTGAAGGCGGGATTCACTGGATCAACTTTCTCGCCAATATGGGTTTAACTATTAAAAACATCCGTGGCTTTCAACCCACCCAAAAGAGTGAATTGGAACGGAGCGTGCAAGTCGTCGCAGAATTCGAGGAAGGCCCAATCGGCAACCTCCTCTATTCCTGGGAAGTATCGACTATTTTCTTCGGGCTGCGCATTTCCCGGATTTTCGGCCGGGAAGGGTCGGTCACCTTTGAAAGTAACGGCATTTTTCTCTTTGTGCGGGGGAAAAAGAAAAAACTGATTTTTCCGGGCATAAAGAACATCGCCGGTTATCGCCCGATGTTTGCAGGCATTACGCAGCGGCGAAGCCCCGCAATTTAATCTGGATCTCGCTCAACGGGATTTGCAGCTGATTGAGACAGTTTATCAATCAATTGAGGGGAAGACCGGCGCTTAGATCTTAGGTAGTGGGCAAAACCAGGAACCAATTTGCCTAACCATCTAACGGCCTGTAGCCTAATCACTTGACTTTAAAAACGAAAAAACAAACAAATAAAACAATTGGAGGAAACAAAACCGATGGATTTTTTTATTTCATTAGTGATAGGAATAACGGCGGGTTTACATACCTCGACCTGGGGCATGTATAAGGACTCGCCCCATGAGGGTTACACTCATGCCAAGTATTTTCGCAGCACTATTATCGCCGCAATCGTTGGTCCGGTCATCTGGTATATCAGTGGCATGGATTTAAGCGTACCGGCCAATATTCTCCTGCTCTGGGGCGGTACTTATGCGATTGAGCGTCTCATCCTGGAATTTTACAAAACCTTCCTGCGCGAAGAAGACCAGTCCAAATATTTCATTCCGATGCAGCTCCACATTTTCGGTAAAGTGGTAGAAAGCCGCAATGCCCGTTTACTCGCCGGCGCCGGTTATCTGGCTGTCTGTCTCCTGGTCGGCTGGGGTGTTTATACGCTTTGGGGCATGCATGAAGCCGGTAATCTGAATTGGCATCCGCTGCTGATTGTTTTTGTCATCGGCAGTATTGGCGGCTGGATTTCCGCATTTGGCGGTGCCTGGAAAGATGCACCGTTGGAAGGCTTCCAGATTTTCAAGTTCTTCCGCAGCCCTGGTGTCGCTTTCGGCTACGCTATTTTGGCGGCATTGCTCACGACCAATTTCCTGTTTATCACGCTCTGTGGTATTGGTTACACCATTGCTTCGATCGAAACTTACAAAACTTTCTTTTTCCCGAGCAAGCCGCGTGGGAAATTTGCCGGTAAGCCGATTGATTTCCCGGACTGGACGAAGAAACGCCAAAAATATGTGCCGGTCTTCGTAGCAATCTGGGTAGGCATTCTCTTTTTCGCTTATCTCGCATATACAGGCACACGTAACGGATTGCTGTAATTTCTCTCAAATATTATCCGAATAAAAAGGCCGAAGATTTTTCTTTGGCCTTTTTTCGTTGATCGTTGATCGTTGTTTGATAATTTTGATTATTATTTCTTCGGAGGCGGATATTGATTCGCCTCTACAAATTCTATATGATTTGCGAACAACGGACAACGATCAATAAACAACAACCTTTACAATTTTAAAAAAAATCTCTTTTTTGTGGGAATCAATTGCCGATATCCCTAATAATTTGTTATCTTTTTCTGTTCAATCTGTTGTGAAGAGGTGAAAATGAAGGTTATGGTTGTTGATGATGAACAGGATGTTCAGATTCTATTTGAGCAAAAATTTCGCCGGGAGCGTCGCAAGGGCGCGGTGGAATTTGTTTTTGCCTTTTCCGCCCAGGATGCTATGGAGCGTTTGGTCGCAGAAGGCGCTGAATATTACGCCTTGATTTTATCCGATATCAATATGCCGGGCACCAGTGGGCTGGAACTGCTTCAGGATATTCGGGGAAAGTTTCCCGATGTCAAGGTTTACATGATAACCGCCTATGACGACGACGAAAACTACCAAAAAGCCATGTCCTTTGGCGCCAGCGATTACCTGACCAAGCCGATCGACTTTCAGGAACTGAAGAAACGAATTTTTGATTTGAAATAAACCGGGTCAGTCCTAATTATCCGATTGACCTTTAGCGCAGGAGAATTACATGCCAGCCAGAATATTGGTTGTTGATGATGAACCGGATGTGGAATTTCTGATCCGCAAAAAATTCCGTAAAAAAATTCGCAACAATGAATTGGACTTCGAGTTTGCCCAAAATGGCGTGGAAGCATTAGAAAAGTTGGGGGGAAATGATAATGTCGAACTGGTATTAACCGACATCAACATGCCGCAAATGGATGGCCTTACCCTGATCAAAAAAATTCAGGAATTTCATTATACCGTTAAATCCGTCGTCGTCTCTGCCTATGACGATATGGATAATATTCGCAAAGCGATGAACTTCGGCGCGTTTGACTTTATCACCAAGCCAATAGACTTCCAGGATTTTGAAAACACCATTTATAAGACCCTCCTGGAAAAGAAACGGGAAGAGAACATTGAACTGGAAGAAACCCTGCGGGAATTACGGGAAACCCAGCAGCAATTAGTGCTGCAGGAAAAGATGGCCTCGCTGGGCAACCTGGTCGCCGGGGTCGCCCACGAAATCAATAACCCGATCGGCGTGGTAAACAGTTCAGCGGATGTTATTAATCGATGCATGAACAAAGTTGAAACGGCCTTTCAGGATGAAGCCCCCGATACCGCCAAAATTATCAAGACGATGAATTTGTTGAAAAACAATAATCACCTGATCCAAACCGCTGGTGACCGCATTGCGACAATTGTGAAAAGCCTGAAAAATTTTGCCCGCCTGGACGAAGAAGATTTCCAGGAGGCGGACGTGCACGAGGGACTGGAAAGTATTCTCACGCTTCTCGGGCAGGAAATCCAGGAAAGAATCAAAATTGAGAAAAAATACGACGATCTCCCGAAAGTGTATTGTTCTCCCAGTCAAATTAACCAGGTATTTATGAGTATTCTCATGAATGCCATTCAGGCGATTGATGGGGCTGGTAATATCGATATTTCGACTTTTCAAGAAAATAATGATGTTTGCATCCGTTTTAGTGACAACGGCAAGGGTATCGAACCCGAACTTCTGGCGAACATATATGACTTTCGGTTCAGCCGGAAATCGCAGCGTGTTAGCATGGGCGTCGGTTTACCGGCCAGCTACAGCATCATTCAAAAACATAATGGCAAGATCCATATCGATAGTGAATCTGGAAAAGGCACAATGGTAACAATTTCCTTACCATTAAAATAAAGATATCCAGGATAACCTCATTGCCAAGGAACCGGTTCCTGATGAATAAATTGTTTCATCTTCTTACCCCCTTACTGCTATTTACCGTCAGTTGTATACTGGCCCAGGAAGCCAGCACCACAGGAGATATACATTTCCGGGAATCGGGCATTCCGTTTATTCATAACATCCCTCCAAAGGAACACGGAGAAAGTGTCCAGAACTTTAGCATTGTGCAGGACCGTAATGGCCTGATTTATGTCGCGAATGCTTACGGAGTGCTGGAATACGACGGCGTTCGCTGGCGGGTGATTCCTAGTTCGAAAACCGCCAACATCAGTGCCCGTTCTGTCAATGTCAGTCCGGAAACAAATACTGTTTACGTTGGTGCGGAGGGAGATTTCGGATTCTTAGCGCATCAGCCGGATGGCACTTTGCTCTACCAGTCCCTGCTGACGCATGTCCCGGAAGAGCAGCGTGACTTTAAAGATGTCTGGAATACCCGCATTTTGAAAGATGCGGTTTTCTTTCAAACCACGGATCGAATTTTTCGCTGGCAAAGTAATCAGTTGACGATTATTCCCGGCCACAAACGGCTCGGCCAGGCTTTTGTCGCGGGAGAGCAATATTTTACTATTCGCCTCGATTCGTTGGAGAATCTTCATCTGGCAATATTGGATGGTGATACTCTGAAAAAATCGCCCGGTGGTGATTTTTTTACTGACAAGCTGCTCATCACCTGCGACGTTCTTGATGATGACCGTATCCTGATGGGGACAAATAAAGGTTTTTTTCTTTATAACAACGGCAAGTTTAGCATTTTTCCTACCCAGGCCGATAAATTTCTGGAAAACAACAGTCTGAAATGCAGCACCCCTTTACCAAACGGGCAATTCGCTTTTGGCACTCAGAAGAACGGTGTTCTGGTACTGGACCGGCAAGGGAGAATTCGCCATCACATCGATGAATCGATCGGCCTGCGCAACAATGTTATCAACGAGATGACCAGCGATCGCGAAGGTGGCCTTTGGCTGGCATTAAACAATGGTATCGCCCGGGTAGAAGCGTCTTCCGCACTGTCAATATTCATGCAGGAAAGTCAATTCAGTGGTAGTGTTAACGAGATGACCCGTTACCGCGATCGCCTCTATATCGCCAGCTCTGCCGGCGTTTTCTGGTTGAAGGAATCCTATATTTCAGAAAATGGCAATTGGTTTGAAAAACAATTCGAAGAATTCTTTAACCTT
>JAUIFT010000077.1 GCA_030430345.1 Calditrichia bacterium
TTGAAATGGTACCCAAAACTTGTGGCAGTTCAGCATGACGTGAACGCAACTGGAAGCGTTGGAAGTTAGGAATGGCGATAGCTGCCAAAATACCGATGATAACAACGACGATCATCAGTTCGATTAGGGTAAAACCCTTGTTATTACTTACTTGTTTCATAATTTCCTCCTTAAATATTTTCAATTTTATCTTCGATCAGGTAGAACTGTCCCTGGCAGGCAATCTCGCTCCGCGTGAAGCGCAGCGACGAAGCGATCTTTATGTTGCATGCACCATTGAGATTGCTTCTCCCGGCAATCCGGGATCGCAATGACAGCAAGAAAATTTACAGCAACACTTTTTTAACACTACCCAATTAGCAAGAGCATTGCGGTGAAATATTACGAGCGACAGGTTCAACTAACAACACTGTCATCAATGGATAAACGAAACGGGGAAAACATGGATATGATTCTAAAAGATATACGATTTGCAATACGCATTTTAAGCAAGCGGCCCGGGTTTGCTTTTGTGATTATTTTAACCCTGGCATTAGCGATCGGTGCGAATACCGCCATCTTCAGCTTTGTCAATGCCATTCTGCTTCAGCCGCTGCCCTATAGCCAACCGGAGCAGTTGGTGATACTGGAAACTCAGCGCGGCACTGAGAAAGGGCAATTGTCGCTGCGCGATGTGACCGATATTCTCGAAGAGACCGCCGTCTTCGAAGATATCGCCGTCTATGGGTCTAACTCTGCCTATAACATCAGCGGCGACGGCCAGCCGCCGGACGAATTACCGGCAACGCTCTGTTCCAGCAATTTATTTGAGGTGCTCGGCGTAGATCTTACCCTGGGCACGCCCTGGCCGCAGGAATTTGACCGGCAACGCAATCACAGTATTATCCTTACCCATAAACTCTGGCAGGACCGTTACCAGGGGCAGCCGGAAGTTTTGGATCAAATGGTCAAACTCGACGGATATGATGGATATCGTATCTTCGGTGTGCTCCCCCCGGATATTCATTTCCCCTTTCACGCCACCTTATTCCGCTCCATCGCCTATTATGATTTAGATGAAACTAAACGGAGCAACCGTTGGTATCAGGCGGCGGGTCGCCTGAAGGCTGGCGTGACATATGAACAGGCCAATGCAGAACTTGAAGTGCTGAGCCAGCGCCTCGCCAGCGAATTTTCTGACAGTAATTTTGAATTAAGTTTTACCACCAAACCGTTAGAGCAGATCTACCGTGGGGAAGTCCGTCCGTACCTCTGGCTGCTATTTGGCGCGGTTACCCTTATTTTGCTGATCGCTTGCGTGAATGTGATCAACCTGCTGCTGGCGCGCGCCGTCACCCGGGAGAAAGAATTTGCCATTCGCGCCGCAGTTGGCTCCGGGCGTGCCAGCCTGATTCGCCAACTGCTGATTGAAAGCTGCCTGCTTTCGCTCACCGGCGGTATTCTCGGACTGGCGGCGGCATATTGGTGGGTCGATTTACTAACGAGGATGATTCGCACGGATTTGGCGAACTGGATTACCGTTGAAGTCGATCCCTGGGTATTGGGATTTACCTTTGGCATTGCCATGCTTATCGGCCTGATCGCCGGTATTTTCCCCATCTGGCATTCATTTAAATCGAATATGGGGCAGGTGCTTAAGGAAGGGAAAAGCAGCAGCGGCGGCCGGCACCGGAAGCTGTTGTATAACGGCCTGATGGTCACGGAAAAAGTGCTCGCTGTTGTGCTGCTCATCGGGGCCGGCCTGATGGTGAAAAGTTTTATCAATATGCAACAGGTAGAGATGGGCTTTAAATCCACAGAACTGGCAACATTCCGGGTGGCGCTGGGCTGGAAGGCCTACCAGGGGCCGGAGCGAAAAGCCGCTTATTACAAGCAGGCGCTGGCCGAATTGGCCGAGCTGCCGGAGATTGAGGCCGTCACCATGACCAGCAATCCCCCTTTTGGTCCGCACGAGCAGAAATCGACCTTTACCGTGGAGGGACAGACGATTTATGAGCAGCAAAAAAATCCGTTTATTAACTACAAAAGAATTGCCCCGGATTATTTCAAGGTAATGGATATAAAACTGGTGGAAGGCCGGGCGTTCGATGCGTTTGACCTCCAGGAAAGTACCCCGGTAACGATCATCAATGAGAAATTAGCCCGCAAGCTCTGGCCGGACGGCAGCGCGCTGGGGAAAAAACTTAAATTTCAGGAGCCGGATTCCGATTGGCATTATATGATGGTGGTTGGGGTTTCCGGGAATGTCTTGCACGATCATCTTACCGCCGAGCCGGGGTATGATATATATTATCCGTACTTTCAAACCCCCTTGCTCTCGCAATACCTCATCTTCAAAACCCAAACTTCGCTGTCGGAATTACGCCCGAAGTTGAATGATGTCATTCTCGGCATCGATCCGGAACAATGCGCGTATGATTTCCAAACGATGGACGACCGGATTGAAAGCAAGATCTGGCAAAAAAAGGTTACCAGCTCACTATTTGTCACATTCGGTATTCTGGCGATGCTTTTAGCGGCGATTGGCATTTTTAGTGTTATGTCCTATACCATCAGTCGCCGCACCAAGGAAATGGGCATTCGCCGGGTTTTTGGCGCCAGCACAAAAGATGTCTACATGATTGTCCTGGAGGAAATTTTTAAACTAACTGCCCTGAGCATTGTTGTCGGGCTCGGGCTGGCATTTTTCCTGACGGACTTTCTCGACGGCATTCTCTTCAATGTCGCCACGAAAGACCCCTACATTTTTATTTTAGTGCCGATTATTTTGAACATTGTTGCTTTTTTAGCCGGCGTTGTACCTGCTTTCAAGGCATCGCGGGTGAAACCTGTTGTCGCTTTAAAATATGAATGATTGATCTCTGGTTATCTTCAATAAAAACGGCAAACATTCACTCACTAATCAGTTAGATTGAACAGACTGTAAACCAGGTTCTTCTGTGCCCGGCAGTAAACAGCCTCGGTTGACAGTCTGTCTTATTCTCTGAGATGGTCCCTGTACTAATCATTCCTTTCGTATGAAAAAAATATCAATATGTGATGAGCAAATTTTTGATTTTAATTGGAATACAATCTTCAGAAAATTCCTGGCATGGAACTATGAAATATTATGATGAAGATTTAGCCTATATTCACTATACCGGCGGCGGGGAGAGAATTGTTACATCGCCCGTTTGTCGGTGCTACCGCACACCGTAAGCAGGGCCTCGCGCGGGCGATGCTCGATGAAGTAGAACGCCGTGCTAAAGTAAACGGCTACAAATCTTTGACATTGTCCGTGCGGCTTCCCTTGAAAAAACAGCAGACCTACTACCACAAAATTGGTTATGAATTCCTGAAATATTATACTCATGAAGGATATGGCGAAGCGACGGAAATAGTGCTGCAAAAATTCCTCGGCTAATTATTAATGCTATCAATCCACCAGAGCGCTTTAGCAATTTTACCAGGAGAGCCCTATGCTTTTTTATATCGCCTCAAGTTTACTGATCCTCATCGGGGTTGCCCACTCTTACCTGGGGGAACGCTACATCCTCACTCGCCTCTTCCGCCGGGATAATTTACCGAAACTGTTTGGCGGCACTGCATTCACGAAAAATACCCTCCGCTTTGCCTGGCATCTGACTACGATTACCTGGTTCGGGTTTGCCCTGATCTTAATTCAGCTTGCCAATCCGCTACTGGAGAAAGCGACTGTCGGTAATATTATCGGCGGGGTATTTCTGATCCATTTCGGCATCGCCCTGGCCGCCTCAAAAGGGAAACATTTGTCCTGGATATTTTTTCTGGCAATCGGTCTGCTGACCATTTATGCTGCTAATAGTTGATTTTTTTGATTGGTTTGGGAATTTAATTAAAGAATCGTGCTTGTCGCCCGCGAAACACGCCAAATAATCGAAAAAATCAGTAGTGTTAAAGCGGCTAAGTTGAACTTTACATAGCTGTCATCGCCCCAAAGGACTATGGTTTATACATATGTTTACAAACAAAAAAATATGTCGCCCCCACGGGGCTCAAACGATATTTAACCCCTTTTTAGCTATAAATATGTCGTCCCTACAGGACTTGTTTTCTAAGACGCTAATTTTAAGCACATTGAGCGCCCCGTAGGGGTAGAATATTTATAGCTAATAAATTCTGGTAAAAACCATTAGCCCTGTAGGGGCGGCATATTTCTACAAATTTGTGCTTAAAAACTGTAGCCCAAAGGGACTCCCTCGGAGCAATGACGGGGGCTAACAACATTAAACGTTTAAAACCAGCGATTTTGTGAAAGGGGAATGCAATGAATTTCTTCTCATCACAACGGGAGCGCCGCCTCTGGTATTGGGCGCTGGCAGTGATACTGGTAATTTACCTTACCCTTGGCTATGCACGCTCACTTTCCGGTATGCTCCGCGATCATGGTTTGCTCGGCATCTTCTTCGGTGCTGGTATGTTACTCATCGCCGCCGCGGTAATTTTACAGGCATTGAGAGTGCGGCCGGGGGGGATGGAGATTGGCATTGGCCTGGGGATTGCCGCCGCTTATATGTTTGTCTTGCTGCGTATGGCCATTCCCGAGGAGCGCAGCCATCTGATCGAATACAGCGTGGTGGCGCTCCTCATTTACGAAGCGTTGCGAGAGCGGAAAAGCCGGGGGCGAAATGTCCCCATGCCCGCCTTGCTGGCCATTCTCGGCACCGGGCTGGCTGGCACGCTTGATGAATGCATTCAGTGGCTGCTCCCTAATCGCTTTTTCGACTGGCGCGATATTCTTTTCAACTTTCTCGCCGGCGTTATGGCCGTTACCGCCATGGCAGCGTTGGGCTGGGCACGGGATAAAGCAAGCGCCGGAAAGGAGCAGGCTGAATAAGTCGTGGGCAATTTTCTAGCAATGCTTATATTTAAGAGATGTCGTTTGCCGAATTATGATTGAAATTTAATGGAATTATAGAAAGGCTTATTTCTTGAAGTCTCCGAAAGCATTTGATATCGTGGTAGTGCCGGATTTTAGCGGTGAAGCGACATTCTTATATGAAGTCCGTACCTTGTTTTTTCTCGCTTCCCTGTTGGAATTTGGCGGCGGTCGATGTTTACAAAACGGGAAAAATATTACAATATCTTCACAAAAAATATGTGCAGCCTGTTTTGCAGGAAAGCAATGAAATGGCTGCGGAGAAATTGCCGGAAACAATCTAACGAACGAGGTAAATATGTCCCACCAAAACAACGCAGAAGAACTGGCCCGTGCCTGGATAGACGGCTGGAATGCCGGCAAACCGGATGACATTCCTCTCGCAAAAAATTTCGTGCACACCAGTCCGTTCGGGGTTATTGAAGGGCGCGACGAATATCTTGAACGGATAAAGCCGCTGGCGGCCAAAAATGTTAGCGATTTAAGAATTCTGAAAACCCTTGGCGGGGAAAACGAAGCTGCGATCTGGTTCGAAATGTGGACGCCGAACGGCATGGTGCCGGTTTGCGATTGGGTTGAAGTCAACAACGGGGAAATTGCCGCCATCACCTCCTTTTATGATCCGAGCAGCTTGCCGCATCGGGAAGGGGATACTGAATGAGGGAAAAGCGGAAAGAGCGCTGTTCCCCAAATGGATGATGCGTGCGCAAATGCTGGTGGGATTATCTGCCTTGCTTATAAGCTTATGCGGACTTTTCATTACTGTCTATGAAGCCAGTTTAATCGCCAGTCTTAACACGCCGCCACCTGGCCGTGCGGGGAAGTGGGCGCTTCTCTGGAGGAGCAATAATAGCGGCGAAGTGACGAACTGCGATACCGCGAAAAGAAGTAAAATTTAGTAATTCCTGGAAATTCTGTGCTGCACCGGCAAATAGCTATTTCTCTTTTCTCGGAATTTCCTCTTCAAAACTCCGGATAAAATCATCGATATATTTTTTCTGCTTATCCCCCTCACGAATGACTAAATAATGGGTTCGCTTTAGACCATTTTTGCCAATCTTTTTAAATACCAGGTCTTCCGAAATTTTAAAGGAGTGCAGTGCCCAGCGGGGCATGCAAGTAATCCCCATATTGGCATTGACCAACTCCAGGGCCAGCTCGGTAAACGGCACCGCGATAACTTTTTCCGGCATGGCATTATTATTCGGCTTCAGAAAATGCTCGTATACCGTAACCGTTTCCAGGGGGTAGGAGTGAATTATTAACTGCACCCCGGAGAAATCGGCGGCGTTGAGAAATTCCCGGTTGCCGAGGGGATGTTCCTTATGCATGATTGCAAATACTTCATCCTGAAAAATTTCCAGCGCCATTAGCTGATCTGTCTGCGGTGGCGTACTAACGATCGCAACGTCGATATCATTTGCCAGCAATTTCGTGATCGGTTGATGGGTAGCGTCCATGACCAGTTCAATATCAATCTCCGGATAAAGCGCTGCCATTTTTTGAATGAAGTTCGGCAGTCCCTGGTAAAAAGAGTAACATTCGGTGCTAAGGCGAATGGTGCCGCGCGAGCCTTCGCGAATTTCCCGGATATTGCTAAACCCATCTGCCAGCGTATCAAGGAGGCGATTGGCCATTTTATACAGTTCAGCGCCTTCTTCGGTTAACTGCCAGTTATTCCGGGATCGGTGAAAAACCTTGAATCCTAATCTTTCCTCTAATTCCCGTAACTGATGGCTGAGCGCCGATTGCGTCAGGAACAAACGTTCCGAGGAACTGGCAAGGTTGCCTTCCTCAACAATCGTTTTTATCAATCTGAAATACTTCAATTCCATGGTCATAAATGTACCTCATCATCGCGAAAGTCAATCTGAAAAATATTCAACTAAAGACTTAGAACAATTCAGCTTATTTCCCGGAAAACTTCTGTATGTTTAAATAAAAGCGAATGAATGTCTCGTTGCTCGTTCTTCGAACAACGATTCACCAAAAGAATTTATAATACAGTCTGCCAGGCAGCCTATGCCTTTGCAGCGAAAACCGGATGTATTCAAAGCTACGAGCGCACTTTCCTGAAGTCCGCTACAACAAATAAATAAATTGAAATGATCCAGCCGCGCAGTGATGACCGCCTGGTATTAAAATGCTTACATTTAACCGAACTAAAGGAGAAAATAATGAAAAAACAAATCGAATTTTACCAGCATAAATTGGCTTACGAGATGGATCCTGCCGATCTTTTCGAGGCATTTAATAATGGCGAAAATGTTGTTGCGGTGGATGCCCGCCAGTCCCATGGCTATGAGAAGGAGCATATTCCGACAGCGATAAATCTGCCGCATCGTGAGATGACCGAAGAGAATACCCGTCATCTTGATCGCTCGAAAATTTATGTCTGCTACTGCGATGGCATCGGCTGTAACGCATCAACCCGCGGCGCTTTGAAAATGGCCCAACTGGGCTTCCAGGTAAGAGAGCTGATTGGCGGGATCGAATGGTGGAAATTTGACGGTTATGCGACTGCAGGCGAAGTGCCGGCAAAAGGCGCGGCAATTAAATGCGCCTGTTAACGATTTCATCTATCTGAGGAGAATAATATGCAATCCGTTTTTTTCTATGGTTTGTTTATGGACGAAGCCCTGTTGAGAGAAAAGGGGGTGAATCCTTCTAAACCGATTATCGCCTTTGTGGATGGGTTCGGATTACGAATTGGCACGCGCGCAACGCTGATCAAATCCAAGAATGAACGTGCTTATGGTTTAATTATGCCGCTAAGCGATGAGGAACTGAGCATTCTTTACGGTGAGGAAAGCGTTGCTGATTACATCCCTGAAAGTATCACTGCTATTACCGAAACCGGGGAAGCTGTCGGTGTAATCTGTTACAACCTGCCATTAGAGAAATTATCCGGCCAAAATGAACAGTATGCAAAATCGCTTGCGAAAGTCGCTGAAAAGGCTGGATTACCATTGGACTATATCAGTGAGATCGAGCAGTGGATCGCTTGAGAGAATAACCACTCAACCGATTCCCTTCGTCCCCATTCCGGAATGCCGGGGTGGGAACGCATCAACATCCGACACTCAGTTACCCGTAGCCCTGATCTTCAGTAATCTCAATTTCCTTC
>JAUIFT010000078.1 GCA_030430345.1 Calditrichia bacterium
TACATTCTTAGAATCTTCTGGAATAATTCCTTGGCAAGTTTGAGATGATCTTCGTATGCTTCGTCCTCACCAAGCGTTTCCATCAACTCGGTGCGAATTTCGCCTAGCGCTTCGTTACGCGCTTTCTTTTCCTGAATTTTAATACTTTCCAGCACCCGATCCCTCGCAAAGGAGTCAACTTTATCAGCTAACCCTGCCGGGAGTTCCGTTTCAACAACTTCCATTTTTTCGATGCTTAATTCCGCAACGATTTCATTTTGCAGCTCAATAAGCTGTCGAATCGCCTCATGACCGAACTTCAGCGCTTCCAGCATTTCCTCTTCGCTGATCTCGTGAGATTCACCTTCGACCATCAAAATAGAGTCATAGGTACCGGCAACAATCAGGTTAATATCCGTTTCCTCAAGCTGGGAAATTGTCGGATTGAGAACGAACTCATCATCGATCCGGCCCACACGAACGGACGCAATCGGTCCCTCGAAGGGAATGTCCGATACGCTTAACGCCGCAGAGGCACCTACGCCACCGAGGACATCCGCCGGGTTTTCCTTGTCACTGGAAATAACAAATACTGCAATTTGGGTTTCATTACGGAATGTTTTTGGAAAGAGGGGGCGGATAGGACGGTCAATCAAACGGGCGCTGAGTATCTCCCAGGCGCCGGGGCGTCCTTCACGCTTAAAAAAACCTCCGGGTATTTTTCCGGCGGCATATGCCTTTTCTTGATATTCCACTGAGAGTGGAAAAAAGTCAATATCTTCCCTGGCACTCTTGGCGGCGGTAGCAACAGCGAGCACCATTGTGTCGCCATATTGTACTAAAACAGCTCCATTGGCTTGTCTTGCTACCCGTCCGGTCTCGATTGACAGCAAACGGCCGCCAATTTCCTTTTCTTTTCTTATAATCATTATCGCCTCTAGCTTCTATTATCTTCTTAATCCCAGTTCCTTAATCAAAGAACGATATCTGGTAATATCTTTTTTTGCCAGATAGTTCAACAGTCTTCTGCGCTGACCAACCAGTTTCAGCAAACCACGGCGGGAATGATGATCATCTTTATTCGTTTTCAGATGATCTGTCAAATGCATAATGCGACTGGTAATCAATGCAACTTGAACTTCGGTACGGCCAGTATCTTTTTCATCTTTGCCAAACTTTTTTACCAGTTCAAGCTTTTCGTTTTGAGTAATGGACATCTTTCCTCCAAAAATTAATTATAACTTTTCACAGAAATTTTTATCTTTTTCCAATTGCTCGCGCAGTGCTTCTATTCCCGAGAATTTCTGTTCTGCACGCACGAATGCTTTAAAATGAATCGTAACTTGTTTCTCGTAAAGAGAATCGTTGAAGTTAAACAGGTGAGCTTCCAATGTCAAGGAATCAATATCAAAGGTAGGACGCACGCCAATGTTCATCATCCCTTTGTATTGTTGGGCTCCAACCGTTGCATCGATAGCGTAAACACCTTTGGCAGGAATCACTTTGTCGGCATCCAAAGGTTGCACATTTGCGGTAGGAAAACCAATTTTCCCCCCGCGCTTTTCGCCATGCACGACCATGCCGGTTATTTCATAATGACGTCCCATTAGAATATTCGCTTCACGAATGCGACCTTCAGACAATAATTGGCGAATAATGGTACTGCTGATAGGTGTTTCATCCTTAACAAATTGCGCTACCTGTTCAACGCTAAAATCCAGCTCTTTCCCAAGCATTTGCAGTTCGGCAAAGCCGCCCTCCCGATTTCGCCCAAATTGATGGTCATACCCGACCACCATCGCTTTTACCTGCAGTTTATCCAGTAGAATTGTCTTTACAAAATCCCGGGAAGACAGTCGGGCAAATTCCAGAGAGAAGGGAATAACGACAACCTGATCAATGCCCAATGTTTTCAGAATAGTAATTTTTTCATCTGTTGTAGTTAAGATGCGAACATCCCACCCTTTATCTTTCCCAACGACTTTTTTCGGATGAGGATCGAAAGTGACTACGGTGCTCAGCAAATCCCGTTCGCGGGCATTTTTTTTCACCAGATCCAGGATCGTCTGATGTCCCAGATGAATACCATCGAAAGTACCAACTGTAATGGCACTTTCGCCCACCTGGCGAATGTCTGAGATATCCCGGAATACCGTCATTTTCTATCTGCTTCCACTACTTGAATTTCTTTTTGAAAAGACTCGATGGTATATGCATCTTCTACTCTGTAATCCCCAACCCTGGTCCTGCGCAACTTACTAACGTAGCCGGCACTGTTTAGTTTTCGGGCAATATCCCTCGCCAGTGTTCGTATATAAGTGCCTTTGCCGCACAATACACGGATGGACAATTTTTCCGGAGAAAAAGCAAGTAACTCTAACTCATAGACTTCGACTTTTTTAAACAATTGCGGTACTTCTTTGCCGGCCCGGGCCAATTTATAGAGCCGTTTCCCTTTATGTTTAGCGGCAGAATAAGCAGGAATTTCCTGTTCTATTACACCAAGAAATGAAGCAAGTGTTTTGTTTATATTGTCTTCGGTTAAGGTTGGAAGTGCTGCCTCGGATATAAATTTACCGGTCAGATCCATAGTGTCTGTTTCTTTACCAAAAGTAAGTTCGGCGACATATTCTTTAGCCAATGTCATTATATCGGAGGACTTTTTTGTTGCCGGGCCCATACAAATGACCAGAACACCAGTAGCGAATGGATCTAAAGTACCGGCATGCCCGACTTTCTTGATTCCGGTCAGCCGGCGTATTTTATTCACGACATCAAAAGAGGTCCAATCGGAGGGTTTATCTATTGCCAGTATTTTCCCTTCCGTTGGGGAATAAAAGTCATTTCTCATCATCTTCTTTTTTAATGTTCTCCAGCAATCGCTCGATTTTTTTGGCATAAGCCATCGTGTCATCTACGAAAAACCGTAAATCCGGAACGAAGCGCATTTTTAACTCCGGTGCAATCTCATTTCGGATATAATTTTTAGCGCGATTCAGCGCGGCTAATGACCGCTCGGTTTCGGATTCATCACCAAGAACAGTAAAGTATACCGAGGCAATTCGTAAATCTGGACTCATTTTTACATGGGTAATCGTAACAAATCCCTTATCGGGATCTTTTATCTTTCGGTCGATAACAAGGCTTACTAATTGTTGGACCTTATCAGCAACTTTCTTTTGTCTTACGGATTCACCCGCCATAATATCACTCATTCTTTCGTTGTTAATTCATTTGATCAAAGATACTCAATCGTATGCTCAACTACTTCTGCATCAGTTTGATTATCGAGAATATCAAAAATCTTGGTAATACTTTTTTCCAGGAAGACGTAATCGCTGCCTACCTGGGCGATACCAAATTGTGCTCGCTGCCATTTTTCCTGATAATCGGTCTCCGCGATTGAAATATTAAATTTATTTGCTAAACGATCTTTCAATCGGCGGAGAATCATTCGCTTATCCTTTAGAGAAAGCGAACCGGGCAAATATAAATCTACGGTTAAAACAGCAACGATCATTCTTACACTAGCCTAAACTAGATAGTATCATATTTTATATTTAGATGAGAAGGCTGGTTTCAGCTTTGCAGGTTGATTATCTGGCATACGTCATTTAGAAATGGCGTTGTAAAACCGGGTGCGAATGTCTATCAACAATCGCGGCACCGGGCTTAATATTCTATTTCTTTAATGTCTGCGCTTCCATTACAACTTCAAAAGCTTCTACAATGTCACCTTCTTTAATGTCATTGTAGCCTTCAATACTCAAACCACACTCGTAGCCAGACTGTACTTCCCGCACATCTTCTTTAAAGCGTTTCAGGGAAGCCAATTTGCCTTCGTAAATTTCTACATCATTTCTGATGAGGCGAACGCTGGCATTCCTGGCAATTCTGCCATTTAGAACGTAGCAACCGGCAATTGAGCCTATCTTCGATACTTTAAACACCTGACGGATTTCTGCACTGCCAAGAACGACTTCACGCTCGATCGGCTCCAGCATGCCTTCAAGTGCTTTCTGAACATCTTCGATTACATCGTAGATAACTTTATATTGGCGAATATCGACATTCTCTTTATCAGCCAGCTCTTTTGCTTTGACGGTTGGGCGCACATGGAAACCAATGATAATCGCCTGGGATGCTGCCGCGAGAATAACATCGGACTCAGCAATCGGTCCCACAGCACGGCGGATAACCTGAATATCGATTTCATCATTATCGATCTTCTGCAGCGAATCTGTCAATGCCTGTGCAGAGCCATCTACGTCGGCCTTCACAATCAACTTCAATTCCTTCAGGTTGCCAGACTTGATCTGTTTGGACAGCTCGTCCAGAGTCATCAGTTTGATCTGGCGGAAATCCTGCTCACGCTTTAGCTGCTGGCGGCGATGGGCGATATCACGAACCGATTTCTCATCTTCCATGACAATCATCCGGTCACCTGCTTCCGGCACGCCATTGATACCGAGAATTTGCACCGGGGTAGATGGGCCAGCGACTTTCACTCGCTTACCGCGTTCATTCAGCATTGCACGAACACGTCCCCAATGCTGACCGAGAACAAAGCAATCACCAACATTCAGAGTGCCACTTTCGATCATGGCAGTAGCCACCGGGCCTTTTCCTTTATCGAGCAGGGCTTCCAGAACCACACCGCGCGCCCGCTTGTCGGGGTTTGCCTTCAATTCCAGCAGTTCAGCTTCCAGCAAGATTTTTTCCAGTAATTCATCGACATTGTGGCCGGTTTTTGCCGAAACTTCCACAGACTGGTAAGTACCACCCCAGTCCTCGACCAACACGTTGCGGTCTGCCAATTGTTTCCGAATAGCGTCAGCATTCGCATTTGGCTTATCAACTTTATTAATTGCAATTACGATGGATACACCTGCCGCTTTCGCGTGATCCAGTGCTTCCTCGGTTTGCGGCATCACGCGATCATCCGCGGCAATTACCAGCACGACGATATCCGTTACCTGCGCACCACGCGCACGCATCGCAGTAAAGGCTTCGTGACCGGGCGTATCCAGAAACGTAATGGTCTTTTTATTTTTCAGCTCGACTTCATAAGCGCCGATATGCTGGGTAATACCGCCGGATTCCCCACCAACAACATTGGCGTCGCGGATATAGTCCAGCAGTGATGTTTTACCATGGTCAACGTGTCCCATAATCGTTACAACCGGGGGACGTGGCAACAACTTATCCGGGTCATCGATTTCTTCATCTTCTTCTTCAAGGTATTCTGAGCCGAATTCCTTTTCCTCTTCAACTTCGTAACCAAACTCTTCAGCGAGTAACTTAATGGTATCCATATCCAAACGCTGATTGATCGTTACAACAAGTCCCAGCTCCAGACACTTCCGAATAATCTCGACAACATTCTCGTCCAGCAGATTAGCCAGATCCTGGGTCGTGATAAATTCGGTGACTTTGATAACATTTACTTCTTCGAAAGTTTCTTCACCCTGCTCGGTCTTCACTTTTTTACGTTTCTTCTTACCAACCGTTGTATCCTGCATTTTACGCAGGGTTTCTTTCAGAGCGCCTTCAACCTCTTTCTGGTCAACTTCCTTTTTGCGCTTGTTACGCTTCTTACGTCCTTCCTTGGCTTTCGGAGCACTAGCACCTTCATCCCCATCTAATGGAATGGACTGCGGGCGAATTTTCCGGCCTTCCTTTTTCAACATTTCGAAAGCTTTTTTGCGACGGGCATCCCGCTCTTCCTGTTCGGCCTTGCGGTCCTTTTTCTTATCTTTTTTCTTCCGTCTTTGATTTTCGCCGGAGGAAGCATCGTGAGCATCCTGGCCATCCGCATCTTTCCCGGATTTAACGCCATCCGCATCGCCATTCTTACTACTTTCCTGGGCTTTCTTTTTCCGCTGCTTTTTCGCTTCAGCTTCTCTTTCCAGCTGCTCACGGTATTTTTTCGCCATCGGGTGATCTGTAATAATATCACCGACTTGTGGCTTAGCTTCTATCGCCGGTGTTTCTTCTTCAGGTATGTCGACTTCCGGTTCAACAACCGCTTCAGCTTCCATCTCAACCGGTGCTTCCACTTCCTCAGCTTCCGGCTCCGGTGTTTCTTCTTCAGCAGCAGCGGCTTCTTCCTCAGGGGCAACAGTTTCTTCTTCAGGCGCCTCTTCCGGCTCGTCAGCTTCTACAGTTACCGGCTCTTCTTCGGCATCAACCACCGCTTCTTCAACCGGTTCTTTTTCACCGCTTTCTTCTTCAACCGGCTCCGGTGCTGTTTCTTCAGGAGTTTCCTCGGCGGGCGCTTCCGAAAGCACTTCTTCGGCGTCTTCGCCTTCAGCTATAACTGCTTCTTCCGTACTATCTTCCTGATCCTCGATGTTACGAAGTTCCCGTCGCTTATGAATTTTGTCGGCGACTTTTTTCTCGTGAGAAAAACGCTGCAGGATAAGCTCGTAGATATCCTCGGAAACCCGCATATTCGGGTTCGTAACGGCGATCCCCTTCTTCTCGAGAAATTCCTTAATAGTCTCAATTGCAAGATTTAATTCCTTGGCAATATGAAATAGTTTTTTTCTTTTCTTTGCCGTTACAGCCATTTACGCTCCTGTTTTAACTTATCGATAAAACCTTTTGCTACGCCGCCTTGAAAAATTGTGACAATCTTATATCCTGAGACACTTAACAGATCGTCAGAATTCTCATTTTTCTCTACAGCAAAAACCGGTTTTTCTTGCCGATTTGCAAGGGCTAAAATCTTTTTCAATGAATTAATTCCCAACGCTTGATCCACTAATATAAAAGCGCCTTTACCTTTAGTAATTGCCCGCTTACTGGCTTCAAAACCGCAAGCTGCCGTCGAAGATCTTAACGCCAGGCCGATTAAACCGGTCAACTGACGATCAAGCGATATTGTTAACAATTCATTCATTTAAATATTCAAATAACTTAATATCTTCTGAGCTGTCTTCTGGCCGATGCCCGGAATTTCTAACAATCCCTGTAAACCGAGTGCTTTCAACTCGCCGGCATCTTTTACACCAGCCTCTTCCAAACGTTCAATCATTGCCGCGCTCAGGCCGGGAATTTCATCCAGTTCGATAGTTTCTTCCGGCTCCATTGTCTGATCGTAATATTCTGATTCTTTAATTAATTCGATACTGATTCCGGATAACTCTTGGGCGAGCTCACGATTAACTTCTCCTCTTCCCATCGCTAATCCCATTTCCTTATCAGGAATGATTGCAACGGCCAGGTCGTCTTCACGATTGATAATGACCCGAATGGGTTTCGCCGGGGTCAATACGCGATTTACAAAAATTTCCGGCTCACTTACATATGCGATAACGTCAATTTTTTCGCCATTCAATTCCCGCACGACAGACTGAATTCTCACACCGCGCATCCCCACGCAAGCGCCCACGGGATCGATTGAGGAGTCATTGGAAATGACAGCGATCTTGGCGCGGCTACCGGGATCGCGGGCCACGGCCTTGATTTCGATAATGCCGTCGTAGATTTCCGGAACTTCCTGGGCGAACAGGGCGGCCATGAAATCGGGCGCCGTGCGCGACAGGAAGATTTGCGGACCGCGCGGCTCTTCGCGCACATCCATGATGAAGGCGCGCACGCGGTCGCCGTTTTTGAAATGTTCGCGCGGGATCAATTCGTCGCGGCGCAGAAGACCTTCGGCGCGGCCCAGGTCGACAATCACGTTGCCGAATTCGACGCGCTTCACGAGGCCGTTGACGATCTCGCCCACCCGGTCCTTGTACTCGGTGAACTGACGGGCGCGTTCGGCGTCACGCACTTTCTGCACAATCACTTGCTTCGCGGTCTGCGCGGCGATGCGGCCGAAATCGATCGGCGGCAACGGATCGACGACCACGCCGCCCATCTCGATCTCGGGGTTTTTGCGCTTGGCCTTGTCCAAGGTCATCTGGGTGTTTTCGTCTTCGACGGTTTCCACCACAGTGATGTAGCGCGCCAGCCGGATTTCACCGTTCTTGCGGTCGATGGAGGCGCGGATATCGTTCTCATGCC